>JAHJDS010000441.1 GCA_018812395.1 Pseudomonadota bacterium | reverse complement strand
GACCGAGCTGGCCCGCCGGGCCGACGCCGCGGCCGCGCCCCTGTTGCCGGGCGCCACCAACCTGGCCCGGATGAGAGACCTGAGCCGGGACCTGGCCTCGCTGGACGAGACCCTGTCCCAGTCGGGGACCAATATGGGGACCAAGATCGAGGCCGGCCGCCGGTGCCTGGAACAAGTCGAACGCCTCAATCGCCGGATCGATCGCGCCCGGACGAACCTGGACGGGGTGCTCGGCCTGATCACCCCCCAGGCCCAGGCCGATTACCTGACTACGGTCGTCCTGCCCCGGCTGGAAATGCTGTGGGACCGGTTCGAGTCCCTCTATCTCGGGGCCGAACTCATCGAAAAGCGCCGGGCCCGGATCGCCCATGAGTGCCGAACCGCCCTTGACCGCCGACGGGAACTGGCCCGGGCCCGACGGGAACTGGCCGATCGTCTCCGGAACCTGGGCCGTCATTTGGAACACCAGCGGCGGCGGGCCGAGGACTGGGAACGGTCCGAGCGACTCCGGCTGCTCGAGCTGCACCGCGGCCTGGCCGAGGTCCGGGCCGTTGGTCTGTTCCCCGACCTGGCGGGCCGGTTCGATCGGCTGCGCCGCCGCCACCGCTCGGCCCGCAAGGAATGGCGGTCGTTCGGACGCAAGGTGGGCGCCCTCGGATCACAGACCCGGCCGACGATCCCGCCCGAGCCGCGCCTTGGAGACGACCCGGGATTGATTGACCTGATCGGTTTTCTACGCCGGGTCCGGGTCCGGGTGAAAGACCTCGAGGCGACCCGAGACCTCTGCCGTCGGACCGCCGAGCCGCTGCGCGACCGGCGGCGCATCCTGGCCGAATCCGAGACGAACGTCGCCCGCGATGAGCGAATCCGTCAACTGGAGGCCTTGGTCCAGAGGCTGGGTCGCGAACTCAGGCGGTTGGTCCAGGAGCGGCGTCAGGCGGCCGTGGAACGCCCGGACGCGACCGACACCGGTCGGAGCGTCACCTGGGACGGACCGCGGGTCAAGGGCCTGCTCCAGGACACGGCCCCGGTCATTTCTTTCCTGGCCGCCGAACTCGAGGGGGTCCGGTCCCGGCAGCGCGACCTGGCCCGGTCCATCGCTGAAAAGGACGACCGGTTGGCCCGGTCCGTGGCCCTTACCGCCGCGGCCCAGGCCGAACTGGCCGCGGCCAGGGACGAGGCCGAGTCGGCCCGGCTGGCCGCCGGAGCCCTGTCCCGAATGCTGGGCCTCATGGCCGCGGCCGGCGCGGATCAGAATCAGACCATCGAGCGGCTCCGGAAAGCCCTGACGGCCCACGGCCAGGAGGTCAAGGCCCTGCGGGCCCAGTTGGCCCGGCTGAGCGTCCTGTACCTGCAACTGCTCAAACAAGGGCCCCGGGGCGACGACCCCTGGAGCAAGCGGCTGTCCGGATTCGCCCGCCGGGCCCTGCCCCAGACCCTGGCCGTCATCCTGGCGGCGGGATCGATGCTGCTGGCCAATCCGACCACGTCCTCGGAGGCCAGTTTCGGACCGACCACGGCCGACCCGGTCGCCCGGATGTCCTCGGCCGCCCCGGAGATGCCTTCCTTCCTGGGCCGGCCGACGCCCGGGCCGCGCCCGATGAGCGCCCCCCACCTCCATTATTTCCCCTTAAACGCCCGGGTGGATCTGGACTTCCTGACCCCCGCCCAGCGGGCCGCCGGACTCGAGGCCGTGGTGGCGGCCATCGACCGGCGGGTCGACCGGATAGCCAAGCAGTGCCGCCTGCCCCGCCAGGCGTTTCTGGAGGTGGCCCATGGAACCATGGACACGTCCCGGCCCCTCAAGCTGTCCGCCCTGGCCGGCCTGGCCGAGCGGATCAGGATGTTCCGCCGGACCCACCCCCGGATATTCCGCGATTCCGTGGCGCACCACTTCCTGAGCGCGGCCCTGACCTTGTGGCAACTGGCGCCCGCCCCGGTCGGCCGCAAGACCAACTGGTTCAAGGATCGCCTCTACGCCGACCTGGTCGCGGCCGGCATGGACCGACGCCGGGCCCTGGCCGCGGTGGTGGCCAACACCCGGGCGGCCCTGGCCCTGCGAAAAACGGTCCCCCGCCGCGTCGTCTTCGTCGGCCAGACCCGACCCCTGCCGGCCGTCGAGGCCATGGGACTGGCGGCCTTTGTCCGCCGTTTCGCCCCCTACATCGCCGACAACTGTCGGCGGTTCCTCCAGGCCCGCAAGAAGGCCGTGCCCCGGAACCTGACCCATTACGCTCGCCGGCTGGCCTTTGACATCTACTGCGCGGCCAAGACCTTCCGGGTGCCCCTGACCCTGATGCTCAACATCCCCCACCAGGAGACCTACTACGCCAACGTCCTGGGGGACCGTCAGCGGTCCGCCAGCCCGTTCCAGATCTTCGCCCCGACCAAGAAACTGATCCTGAGCCGGATGACCAACCAGGCCTTCCGGGTGCCGACCCACAAGATTCAACTCCAGAACCACCTCACCCTGGCCGCCTACCTGGCCGCCTATCACCTCCGCGACCTGATCGACCGCCAGACCGTCGGCCGCAGGCAGGGCCGCAAGACCCACTGGCAATGCAACCTGGACAACGTCGTCGCCGCCTACAACGGCTCGCGCAAGTACATCCGGGGCATCAGGCAGAAACGGGCCTTCCTGATCAAATACCTCCAGGGCGGCCGTCGCCTCGGTGTGAGGCCCAAAAAAAGGACCTCGATCGCCCCCCAGACCACCAAACACCCGGCCAGCACCCGACGTGTTCATCGAGGAGTAAAAACATGATTCGTCGCGGCTGGATGCCCATCATTGTTCCGGCCCTTCCGGCCCTTCTGGCCCTCCTGGCGGCCGGTTGCACGACCTACCCCACCCTGGACGACTACGGCCCGGGACGCGACCTGCAGACGGTCCGGGTGATCATCCATCCGCTCCGAAAAAAGCAGAAGGCCCAGGAGACCTCGCCCCAGGTGTTGAGCATGAAGCGGCCCAAACCGATCCGCAACGTGGACAAGCCCTGGTTCAAGTCCCGGGTGGGCGTCTTCAACTTCCGGGCGCCGACCCTCGAGCTGGGGCGGCAGTTGGCGGTGATGACCCACCAGCATCTGCTCAACGAGAGGCGTTTCAGGTTCATCGGGCTCATCGGCGAACCGGCCCAGGTCCTGGGCGGCGCCGGGGCTCTGCTCCGGGCGATCAGGCTCGGCCGGCGGTTGGGTTACGACCTGGTGGTCGTGGGCGAATGCCTGGACCTGCTCGACGGCGTGGCCGTGGCCCCCACCCGGGCCAATCTGCGCCTCCGCATCCTGGACACCAAACGGGCCGCCACCGTCTGGTTGATCGTCGGCCGCAAGGCGGTGCGCCCCCGCGGGACCGTGGACACCCCCTGGGGCGACATCCCCGGCCGCAACGCCCCGGACGCCATGGCCGTGGCCCACTACCTGCTCCGGGCGATGCTCGAAAAGATTTAGCCCGGAGAGGTTCCCTCCCGCAATTTTTCCGAAAAAGACACGGGGTGGTCCGGCCGACTCCCCACGTCGGTCCGTCCTCGGCGGGGTGCCCGCGGGATTTTGATTTGACAAACCCAGGCTTTAGGCATAAAAGCCATACCAGGGGCGCGGGTGCGCCTTTCACCTTTTCGAGCCGCAAATAACATGCGAGCCATTGACGCCGCGGACATAACCCAGGCCGTGGCCAGGGCCGTGCAGCAGGCCAACTTCGAGCTGCCGCCCGACGTCCGGACGGCGCTGTCGCGGGCCGAACGAGCGGAGGCCTCGCCCCTGGGCCGGCGCCTTCTGGGCCAGATCATCGAGAACGCCGACCTGGCCGCGGCCGAGCGGATCCCGATCTGCCAGGACTGCGGACTGGTGGTCATCCTGGCCGAGGTGGGCCAGGACGTCCACGTCACGGGCCGCGGCTTCGAGGACGCCCTGGCCGAGGGCGTCCGGCGGGGCTACGAAGAAGGGTATCTCCGGAAATCGGTCTGCCATCCGCTGACCCGATCCAATACCAACGACAACACGCCGATCGTGGTCCACACCCGGCTCGTGCCCGGCGACGGCCTGAGGCTGTACGTCATGCCCAAAGGGGGCGGCGCGGAGAACATGAGCCGCGTCCTGCTCCTGACCCCGGCCCAGGGCTGGGAGGGGGTGAAGCGGGCCGTGGTCGAGACCGCCCTCGAGGCCGGCCCCAACCCCTGCCCGCCGATCGTCCTCGGCGTGGCCGTGGGCGGCACCTTTGACGACGCCGCCGTCCGGGCCAAGTGGTCGTTGCTCCGCGCCGTCGGCGCGGCCAACCCCGACCCCGAGGCGGCCGCCCTGGAACAAGAACTGCTCGAGGCGGTCAACGCCACCGGCGTCGGGCCCCAGGGCCTGGACGGCACCCGGACCGCCCTGGCGGTGCACCTGGACCTGAAACCGTGCCACATCGCCTCGCTGCCAATGGCCGTGAACGTCCAGTGCCACGCCGCCCGGCACGTCGAGGTGACCCTGTGAGCCTGGTGACGCTGACCACGCCCCTCGGCCCCGAGTCGGCCGCCGCGCTCCGGGCCGGCGACGCCGTGTCCCTGTCCGGCGTGATCCACACCGCCCGGGACACGGCCCACCGCCGTTTGGTCGAGTTGCTGGACGCCGGGGAGCCCCTGCCCTTTGACCCCATCGGGTCGGTCATCTATTACTGCGGCCCCTCGCCGGCCGCCCCGGGACGGATCATCGGCGCCTCGGGGCCGACCACGGCCTATCGGATGGACGCCTTCGCGCCCAGGCTGTACGAGGCCGGCGTGGTGGCGACCATCGGCAAGGGTAAGCGCTCGGCCGAGGTCAAGGCGGCCATCGTCCGCACGGGGTCGGTCTACCTGGCCGCCCTGGGCGGGGCCGGGGCCCTGCTCAGTCTGACGGTCAAGGACATGGCGGTCATCGCCTGGCCCGAGCTGGGGCCCGAGGCCATACATCGACTGGTGGTCGAGAACTTCCCGGCCGTGGTGGCGGTCGACGCCGCCGGCCGGGATCTTTACGACGAAGGCGTGGCCGCCTACGCCCGGGCCTGAGGCCGGCCGGGGCCACGCCAGAAACAGGGGGCGCTGATGAAGGCCTACCCACCCCGGAAACATTATCGCTGGCACGCCGGCTTCATCGCTTGGCTGCTCCACCGGATCACCGGCGTCGCCCTGGCCCTCTACCTGATGATCCACATCGTGATCATCTCCTCGCTGGCCCGGGGGCCGGAGAGCTTCGACGCCACGATGAAGTTCCTGCACGGCTTCGTCTTCCGGCTCCTGGAAGTGGGGCTGCTGGCCGCGGTCCTGTTTCACACCTTCAACGGCGTCCGGATCGTGCTCCTCGATTACGGGAACGCGGCCCAAAAGGAACTCATCGTCCGGTACGTGATCGCCGTGTTCGTCCTGACCGGGGTCCTGACCGTCGCTGGCGGCATCGGCATCCTGTGGGGTTGAGACCATGAAGAATTACCTGGGAAGCGGCCGCTCGGGGCCGGCGGCCTGGTTCTTCCAGCGAGTCAGCGGACTGGCCCTGGCGGTGATCCTGCTGCTGCACTTCTTCGTCCTCCACTTCCTGACCACCGGGCCGCTGACCTACCAGACGGTCATGGCCCGGCTGGCCCACCCGTGGTGGAAGACGGTGGACATCCTGTTCGTGGTCCTGGGCGTGATCCACGCCGCGGGCGGCCTGAACCTGCTCATCGACGACTACGTGCACCGCCCGGGCCGGCGCTCGATTCTG
>JAHJDS010000043.1 GCA_018812395.1 Pseudomonadota bacterium | reverse complement strand
GGCCCTCAACTGCCCGCCCGGCCGGATCTACAGCACCTATTACCGGCGTTGCCTGATCTGGAACGCCGGCCCCATCGCCGCCCGCCTGTGCCCGGTCGGCACCAAGCGGATCGGCGGCAAATGTGTACGGATCATGTCCGGCACGGGGAGCAAGAACGAACCCCGCCTCCAAAAGACCAATCCCGGGCCGTCCGTCACCTGCCGGCCGGGACACAATTATCACCCGGTCCTGAAGCGGTGCGTGCCCCGGTTGCTCAAGCCCCGCCCCGGCTGTCCTCCCGGGCAGAAATACGACCGGGCCAGGGCGGCCTGCCTCGCCCTGCCCCCCCCGAAGACCATCGCGCCCCCCCCGGTGTCCGGCCGGGCAACGCTACAGCCCGGCGCTCCACAAATGCCTGCCGTTGGCCCCGACCAAGGCGTCACGGCCGTGTCCCAAGGGCTACCGGCACGACGCCGCCCGGGACCGGTGCGTGTACGTTCCCGACGCGCCCAAGGGCCGTTGTCCGGCGAGTTATTACTATCATCATTACTACCGGCGCTGTCTGCCCAACCAGTACCTGACCACCTTTGGACGGTACTGCCCGCCGGGGCAGGTCCGGATCAAGGGGCGATGCCGACCCCGCCAACCCACGGCCGGGCCGGCCAAGCGTCGCTGTCCGGCCGGGTATCACTATCATCTCGCCGCCGGCCGGTGCGTGCCGCGAGGATATTTCCCCCGAAACACCGGACGCTGCCCGGAAGGCTACTACTACCACCATTACTACCGGCGTTGCCTGCTCAACCGCTATCGCCGCCAATACGGCGTCCACTGCCCGCCGGGCTATCAGGTGGCGGACGGGCGATGCCGGGTCCGGGCCAGGCCTCGAACGCAGTCCTGTCCGGCCGGGTACTACTATCACCACTATTACCGGCAATGCCTGCTCAACCGCTACCGGGCCGCCTACGGCGTCCATTGCCCGCCGGGGTACTTCTATCACCCCGGCCGGCGGCGTTGCCTGAGGCGAGCGGCCCGGCCCACGGCCAGCCCCCGGGTCCGTTGTCCGGCGGGACAGGTCTATGACCCGGTGCTTGGTCGCTGCCGAGGCCAGGGCGTTTCCGGGGGGGCGTCGTCGCGGCCGCCCCGGGGGACATCCTGGTGCCCTCGGGGGCAGTTCTTTCATTTTCAACTCCGGCGGTGCCTGCCCTATTCCTATTTGAGTCGGTGACCTGCCCTCCCGCCCCGAAGCAGCCGGCGATTAGTCGTAATTTTGTGAAGTTTCCGACTATTTAAAGTAATACTTTAATTTTTTCCTTGCCTTGACTCGACCAAAAATGGTACTAAAATAGAAACTGCAAAATCCCCTCACCCCGGCGGAGGCCTTGGTGGTCCCGA
This sequence comes from Pseudomonadota bacterium, assembly GCA_018812395.1. Taxonomy (GTDB): domain Bacteria; phylum Desulfobacterota; class Desulfarculia; order Desulfarculales; family JAHJDS01; genus JAHJDS01. Next base: position 3,303 of record JAHJDS010000043.1, on the reverse strand, counting down.
GACAATCAAAAAAAATGGGAAACGGATCACCGCCACCAGACACAACGGGCGATTTCGGTCAAAAAAACAGCCACTCCTCGGTGTTTTTTGCTTGCCCATCTCGCCCCAATTACATTAACATTAGACCATTGAAGTCCGCGCCGCGGGCTACCCGCCCCTCACCACAAAATCCATCCAAGAGTGTCCCGACGCCTTCCGGTGGGTGGACAAGGAGGTGGACAGCCGCATGAGTCGCCCGGGATACGTCTACTGGGTAATCGCCCTGGCCGGATTGGCCCTCCTGTCGGCCGGCTGCATTTCCTCCACCCTCGAACCAGGCACCCACGTGGTGTTCGGCCAGAAACTGAAGCGACCGTCCCAGGACCAGCTTCGCCAACAAGTCAACGCTGAAATCAAGAAACTCCTGGCCGACGCCAAACGCCGCGGTTTCGACATCCCGATCACCATCAGCGACCGGGTCATCTATTTCGTCAACTTCTGGCAGACCCGGGCCCGCAAACACATGGTCCGCTACCTGGAACGCCTGGGTCGTTACGGGCCGGTAATGCGCGGCATCCTGCGCCAACACGGGCTGCCCGAGGACCTGGTCTACATGGCCCTCATCGAGTCGGGCTTCAACTGCCGGGCCCGGTCCTGGGCCCGGGCCGTGGGACCGTGGCAGTTCATCAATCGCACCGGGGTGCGCTTCGGCCTGCGTATCCACCGCTGGGTCGACGAGCGGCGGGATCCGATCAGATCGACCCACGCCGCGGCCGAATATCTTAAATATCTCTACAACATGCTCGGATCGTGGTACCTGGCCGCCGCCGCCTACAACGCCGGCGAAGGGACCATCCTGGGGGCGCTCAAGGCCTACGACGCCAAGACCTATTGGGAGATCGCCCGGTCCGACCGGAATTATCTGCGCCGGGAGACCAAGGACTACGTGCCCAAGCTCATCGCCGCGGCCCTGATCGCCAAGAACCCGGCCCGCTACGGATTCACCGGCCTGAATTCACAAGAACCGATGAAGTACGACGTTGTCAAGGTCCGGGGCGGGATGGACCTGGAGGTGGTGGCCAACCTGTGCCGGGTCGAGCCCTACGTGGTGTTCGACCTCAACCCCCACCTGCGCCTGGGGGCCACGCCGCCGTTCAAGGGCGACCACGAGGTCCGGATCCCCCACGGCCAGACCAAGGCCTTCCTGGTGGCCTATGTCGACCACGTCGAGAAGCACCCCACGCCGACGCTCTACGCCAGGCGAAAACATCTTCCCGTCCGGGGCCACTACCGTTCAGCCACCTATCGCCTCCGGCCCGGCGACACGCTGTGGGTCCTGGCCAAACGCTTCAACGTCAAGGTCAAGGATATGATGGCCATCAACGGCCTCCGCTCGGGCCGACGGCTCAGGCCCGGCCGGATTATCCATATCCCCGGCCGGTGGGTCGGCGTGGCCGCTACCCGGCGCTATTACCGGGCCCGTCATTCCCGGGTCAGGTATCGCGGCCGCCGGACCTGGGTGGTCACCGACACCGGCTACTCACGGTCGCGCGGCCCCGGGCGCGCCCGCCGGCCCCGCGACCGGAGCGCCTCCCGCGGCGGGATCACCACCCACCACTACGTGGTCAAGAAGGGCGACTCCCTGTGGACCATCTCCCGCCGCTTCGGCGTCCACTGGAAGGACGTCCTGCGGTGGAACAATATCCGCTCTCATCGACGCATTCGGCCCGGCCGTCGGCTGGTCGTCTACGAAATCGTCCGGGACCGGACGGACCGGGGCCGGTCCGACTCCAAGGCGCGACGCCCTGAGCGCCGCCCGGCGGTGACCCTGGCCGCTGAAAACGCCCCCCGGGGCGCCATCCGCTACCGCGTTCGCAAGGGCGACAGCGTCTGGGTCATCTCCCGGCGGTTCAAGGTGCCGGTGGCCAAGATCAGGCGATGGAACAACCTGTCCCCAGGACAGACCATCTACCCCGGTGACTCGCTGGTCCTGCGGGTGCCCGGGCGGTAGGAGGGTCGGCCCAGGGAGCCGCGCCGACCGCGGCCGCCGGCCGAGAGGGGACGGCCGCCGGGAGGGTGACGGGGTGGTGGACGTGGGGGCGGCCCTTCCACGGGCGCCGGGCCAAAGGTCGGTCCACGCCATCGGCCGGATCGTGGTCCCCGGCGCTTCCACGGGCGCCGGCCCGAAGGAGCACCTCATATGGGCGGCACCGATCCCCTGGCCCGGTTGCAGGACGTGATCCAGTCCGAGAGGGACGCCCGGGCCACGGGCCAGCAACTTTATCATTTCCTGCGCGCCCTGGCCGCCCTGGATCGCCTGACCGAGCCGGTCCGCCGGTTCACTCAGGATTTGGCCCACAAATTGGGCGACAACCACTTCAGCCCTTCCAGCCTGACCGCCGGGGAACTCAGGGCCGTCGAACTCCTCCTGTCCCAACCACCGGATTTTCTGGACGGCTTGACCTTCTGAGCATCGGCCAAGCAGACGGCGGACCCGGAGAGCAACGGTTCCCGGTACGGCGAGCCTGAGTCCGGTCTTTATTTTCAACCGGCCCGATGTCTGGCGGAGGGAGAGGGATTCGAACCCCCACCTACACTTATAACTAATTGATATAACTGTAATTCACAATGACATTAAGTATTTTGCTACCACCTTGCTACCCGCCCCGGTCGTTCAGAAAGGTTGACATTACATCATAGGCCCACCTGGGCCGCCGCGTTATTCCTGAACAGGTTGCCCATGCGGACGTACTTTTTGAGGGTGTCGGTCCGCTTGTGGCCGGTCTGATCCATGATTGAAAAGGTGTTCACGCCCCGGGCGGCGGCCGAAGTGGCGAAGCCCGCCCGCAAACTGTGACCCGAAAACCGGGCCGGGTCCAGACCGGCAGATTCGGCGGTCCGCTTGACCACCAGGGCCACGGCCTTGTCAGACATCCGGCCGTTGATTCGCCCATGCCGGGTGATGGACCGGAACAGCGCCCCGTCCTCAATCCCGCTGGCCTCAAGCCACGCCTGGACCGCCCGGACCGGGCACGTCTCGGGGTGACTGCCGTAAGGTATCCCCTTGACCACCCCCTCGGCTTCCTGGTCGGTCTTGGACCGGCGCACAGTGACCACCAGGCCGTCATTCGTGACCTCGATGTCCCCCGCGTCCAGGCCGACCAGTTCCGACCGCCGAAACGCCCCGGCGAAGCCCAGGACCAGGAGCGCCCGGTCCCTGATCCCCAACAGGTTGTCAGGCAATACCCCGACCATGGCCCTCAAGTCCTCGGTCAAGACCGGGGCCTTGCCGTCCTGGGCCGTGCCGTTGGCCCGCTTGATGCC
>JAHJDS010000440.1 GCA_018812395.1 Pseudomonadota bacterium | reverse complement strand
GGGTCGGGCAAGACCACGGTGCTGCACACCCTGGAGGACCTGGGCTTCTACTGCGTCGATAACCTCCCCGTGGCCCTGTTGCCCTCTTTCCTGCACCTGCCCCGGGGCTTTTCACGGGACGTGTTCCGTTGCGCCCTGGTCATGGACTCCCGGCAAAAGGGCTTCGTCGAACAGTACCCGGGCGTCTTCCAACGCCTGACCCGGGACGGCTACCACCTCGAGATCCTGTTCCTGGACGCCTCGGACGGGGCCCTGGTCCGACGTTTCTCGGAAACCAGACGCCAGCACCCGATGGCCCAGGGACAATCGGTCACCGCCGGCATCGAGCGCGAGCGGATCATGCTCGCCCCGCTCCGGAAGGCGGCCCGCTGGGTGGTCGACACCAGCCCCCTGACCGTGCACCAGCTCCGGGACCACATCGTCGAGCTGATGGCCGGGCGGTCCGAGTCCTGGGACATGACCCTGACCCTGACCTCCTTCGGCTACAAACACGGGCTGCCGCTCGAGGCGGACGTGGTCATCGATGTCCGCTTCCTGCCCAACCCCTATTTCGTCGATGAGCTGCGCCCCCTGGACGGACGGGACCGCCGGGTGACGGACTTCGTCCTCGGGCAGCCGGAGACCAGGGCGTTTTTGGAACGATTCACCGATTTTCTCGATTTCCTGTTGCCGCTGTACCGTCAAGAGGGTAAGTCCTATCTGACCATCGCCGTGGGTTGCACCGGGGGCCGGCACCGCTCCGTGGTCCTGGTGGAGGAACTGGCCCGGCGACTCAGAGACAGGCCCTACCGGTTGACCGTCAAGCACCGGGAGGCCGATCCGGTTTAGGAGGGTGTCGTGATCGGACTGATAACCGTGACCCATCTCGATCTAGGCCAGGCCATCATCCGGGCCGCCGAATTCATCATGGGCAAGATGCCCCGCGTGGCCGAGGTCGCCATCGACGTCCAGAATCGGCCCGACGACATCCAGACCGAGATCCAGGCGGCCATCGAGGCCGTGGACGACGGGCAGGGGGTGCTCATCCTGACGGACATGTTCGGCGGCACGCCGGCCAACCTGTCGCTGGTGTTCCTGGATCGGGACAAGGTCGAAGTCCTGACCGGGATCAATCTGCCGATGGTCATCAAACTGGCCGAGCTTCGGGAAAAACTCCCCTTGGCCGAGCTGGCCTCGGCCGTCCGCGACTACGGCCGCCGGTCCATCTCCATCGCCGGCGAGATTCTCCAAAAGGACGCTGGTGCCAAATGAGCGCCCGGGACCGCCCGGCCCCCGACTGGCCGATCTCGCGGTGCGGCACGTGGACCGGATCCTGGTCATCGAGCGGGCCTGCTTCCCCGCGCCCTGGACCAGGGGACAGTTCGAACGCGAGTTTTCGATCGGCCGCGGCACCCTCCGCGGCGCCTTTTGCCCGGAGACCGACCGTCTCGACGGATATCTCATCGCCTGGCCCGTGGCCGGCGAGGTCCATTTGATGAACCTGGCCGTGCACCCGGCCAGGCAAAGACAAGGCTGGGGCGCCGCCTTGCTGGACGATCTGCTCGGCCGGGCGGTCCAGGAGGGTTGGGCGCCCGTATGGCTCGAGGTCAGGCCCGGCAACCGGGCCGCCTTGGCCTTGTACGCCTCGCGCGGCTTTATCCGGGCCGGACGGCGGCCCGGATACTACGAGGACACCGGCGAGGACGCCCTGCTCCTCAGATGGAAATGACCGCGGCGCCCGGGCGGCCCTTTACTCCGCCTCCCAGGCGGAATATAATCAGTAACAAATCAAGACCCGCATTCGATCAAGGAGGCGACGAACATGGCCGTCAAGGTAGCGATCAATGGATTTGGCCGCATCGGCAGGCTTCTGACCAGATACCTGGCCCCGGGTCACCCCGATCTCGAGCTGGTGGCCGTCAACTCCCGGGCCGATTCCCACACCCTGGCCCACCTGCTCAAATACGACTCGGTCCACGGCCGGTACGACCAAAAAGTGACCTATGACGATCAGTCGCTGACCATCGCCGGCGCCAGAATCTTGATCTCCCGGATCGCCGACCCGCCGGACCTGCCGTGGCAGGACCTCGGCGTGGACATCGTCCTGGAAACCACCGGCAAGTTCACCAAGGCCGAGGCCGCCTCGGGGCATTTGAAGGCCGGGGCCAAAAAGGTCATCATCGGCGCGCCGGGCAAGGGGGCCATCGACGGCACCTTCGTCTACAACGTCAACCACGCCGACTACGACCCCCAAAAACACAATCTCATCTCCAGCGCCTCGTGCACCACCAACTGCCTGGCCCCGGTGGCCAAGGTCCTCCAGGACAACTTCGGCATCGAGTCCGGCCTGATGACCACCATCCACTCCTACACCATGAGCCAGCGCATCCTGGACGGCTCCCACAAGGACCTCCGGCGGGGCCGGGCCGCGGCCATGTCCATGATCCCGACCACCACCGGCGCCGCCCGGGCGGTGACCCTGGTCATCCCGGCGCTGACCGGACGCCTCGACGGCATGGCCATCCGCGTCCCCACGCCCAACGTCTCCCTGGTGGACCTGACGACGACCATGGCCCGGGACGTCACCGTCGAGGCGGTCAACGCCGCGGTCAAGGCGGCGGCCGAGGGCCCGATGATGGACACCCTGGCCTACGTGGACGAACCCCTGGTCAGCATCGACTTCGTCTCCAGCACCGCCGCCTCCTACTTCGACTCCCTGACGACCATGGTCAGCGGCGATCGCCTGCTCAAGGTCCTGGCCTGGTACGACAACGAATCGGGGTTCTCGCACCAGATGGTCCGCCTGGCCGCCTACGTGGCCAGGCTGATGTAGGAGCGCCGCGTGAAATTCATAAATGATATGGACCTGCGGGGCAAGCGGGTGCTGGTCCGGGTCGACTTCAACGTCCCCTACGACGAGCACATGGCCATCGTCGACGACCACCGCATCCGTCGGGAGCTGCACACCATCAACTTCCTGCTGGACCAGGGGGCCAAAATCATCCTCTGCTCCCACTACGGCCGGCCCGAGGGCCGGGACTCCAAGGCCTCGCTCAAGCCCGTCGCCCGACGCCTGTCGAGGCTCCTGGACCTGCCGGTGACCATGGCCCCGGACTGCGTCGGCCCCGAGGTCGAGGCCCTGATCGAAAAGATGAACCCGGGCGACATCGTGCTCCTCGAGAACCTGCGCTATCACCAGGGCGAGAGCAAGAACGACCCCGAGTTCGCCCGGGAGCTGGCCAAGTTGGGCGACGTGTACATCAACGACGCCTTCGCCGTCAGCCACCGGGCCCACGCCTCGGTGGACGCCATCACCCAATTCGTCGCCGAGGCGGGGGCCGGGTACACCATGAAGGACGAACTCAGTTTCTTCGCCCGGACGCTGGTCGAACCCCGGCGGCCGGTGGCGGTGGTCATCGGCGGGTCCAAGGCCGTCACCAAGCTCGAGGCCCTGGACAACCTCCTGGACCACGTCGAGAAGATGCTCGTCGGCGGGGCCATGGCCAACAACTTCCTCAAGGCCCAGGGGTGGGAGGTCGGCCGGTCGCTTATCGTCGAGGACCTGGTCGAGGTGGCCCGCTGCCTGATCGGCCGGTCCCGGGAGATGGACGTCAAGCTCTATCTGCCCGTCGACTGCGTCATCGCCGCGGCGGTGGAGCCCAACGCCGAGGCCAAGATCGTTCCCGTCCAGGAGGTGCCGCCGGACTGGCACATCCTGGACATCGGTCCGGCCACGGGCCAACTCTATCGCTCGGCCCTGGACAACTGTAAGACCATTATCTGGAACGGCCCGTTGGGCCTGTTCGAGATGGACGCCTTTTCCCGGGGCACCATGGCCATGGTCGACGTCGTGGCCAACTCCTACGCCTTGACCATCATCGGCGGCGGGGACACCGACGTGGCCGTGGCCCGGGCCGGGGTGGCCGACAAGATCTCGTACATCTCGACCGGCGGCGGCGCCTTTCTCCAGATCCTGACCGGGGGCGAACTGCCCGGGGTGACCGCCCTGGGGGGCCATACCGGACTGGAAAAGCTCTTGGGCAAAGACTCCTGTTTCGCCGCCGCGTCCGGACCCTCGCGGAGTTGACACCATGACCCGACGTCCGCTCATCGCCGCCAACTGGAAGATGCACCAGACCGTCCCCGAGGCCCTGACCTTCCTCGACCACTTGCTGGCGGACCTCAGCGGCGACGAAGAGGCCGAAGTGGTCATCGCCCCCCCCTTCACCGCCCTCGAGGCCGTCGGCCGCCGGCTCGACGGTACATCCGTTCAGGTGGCGGCCCAGAACGTCTACTGGGAAGACCAGGGGGCCTTCACCGGCGAGGTGTCGCCCCTGATGCTCAAGCAACTGGGCTGCCGATACGTCATCATCGGCCACTCCGAACGGCGCCAACTCTTCGGCGAAACCGACGAGACCGTCCGCCGGCGCCTGCGGGCCGCCGGCCGCCACGAGCTGACACCCATCCTGTGCGTCGGCGAAACCAAGGAGGACCGGGAGGCCGGACGAACCGACGACGTGATCACCGGCCAGATCTCCCGGGCCCTGGAGGGGCTCTATCCGGATCCGCTCCGGGAACTGGTCGTCGCCTACGAGCCGGTGTGGGCCATCGGCACCGGACTGACGGCCACCGTGGATCAGGCCCAGGAGGCCCAGGCCCATCTCCGGCTGCTCCTGGCCCGAATCACGGACAAAGGTCTTGCCAATCGGACCAGAATCCTGTATGGTGGTTCAGTTAAGCCGGAGAATATCCTCGCCCTGATGGCCATGCCCGACGTGGACGGCGCCTTGGTCGGCGGGGCGTCGCTTTCGGCCGACTCTTTCACGGGCATCATTCATTTTTGATCAACAGCGGGTTTTGTCATGCACACGGCCCTGGTCATACTTCACGTCATGGCCTGCGTCACCCTGATCGTCATCGTCCTGATGCAGACGGGCAAGGGCTCGGACATCGGCGCCGTGTTCGGCGGTTCGAGTCAGACCCTGTTCGGCAGCACCGGGGCGGCCACCTTTTTGACCAAACTGACGACCGTGGTGGCGGTGGTCTTCATCGTCACCTCCCTGGCCCTGTACGTCTTCGCCGCCCGCGTCTCTTAGGGGGACCCAGGCCGCGGACTTGATCGACGGGGGCGTTAAATCGGAATGGGGCGGTCGACAGAGCGTCGACGGAGTGGTAGGACGTTATCGAAGCCCGGCGCCGGCCGCGGCGCAACCGGCCGCCCGGTCTCAATCGCCGAAGTGGTGGAATTTGGTAGACACGCCATCTTGAGGGGGTGGTGGGCTACGCCCGTGCGGGTTCAAATCCCGCCTTCGGCACCAATTATATCAATAATTTCAAGTATTGTTCTTTTGCACCCGGTGTACAACGGGTGTACATCGGTAAAACACTAGGATTTCTTTCCGTCAGGTTTCAGGTCCACAATCTTGCCCTGAAATAGTCTCACCAACCGGGTGGCATCCTGGCCCAAATACCGCTTGGTCGTCGTCGGCGTGACGTGGCCGACCAGTTCCCCGACCAGATTCAGGTCGTGTCCCTCAGCTATTAGCTGAGTCACCTTCGAGTGGCGGGTGCCTTCGTAAAGGCTGATGTCCACCCCGGCCTTTTTAGCCGCCTGGGTCCAGATATTCCAGGTCTGAAATGCGGAGTACGGTTGCCCGGTGCCAGAATGGACGAACACGAACGAGGGCGACAGCCGGGTCACCCGGCGCAAGGTGGACTCGACCGGTTCCACCATTGGCAAAATGGTGACGTGGTGCGTCTTGGTTGACTCACGTAAGGTGTTTCTTGAAAACGCCCGGCGGATGGTGATGGACTTCTGCGCCCAGTCGATGCAATCCCACATCAAGGCCCGGGCCTCACCCGGCCGCCGACCGTAGGTCACCAGGAACTCGTAAAGCGGGCGATGCTCGGCCGGAATGGCGTCGAGTACCTGGCCCTGCACCTCGGCCGTGGTCCACTTCATCGGTCGCCGGTCGTGGCTAATCAATGGGAACTCCGGCATGGTCTCTAATTCGCCCCGTCGCTTTGCCCAGCGGAGACATGACCGTAGCTCGGTCAGGATGTTAGAGACCGTTTTGGGGGACAGGTCCCCTTGCAGTAATTCGCCGGCATAGTCCTCAAAGTGTCCGTATCTCAGGTCCCGGATGTCCTGGCCGGCGAATGCCTCGGCCAGTCGGCGGACAATCCGGCGACGGTTCCGCACTGTTTCGGGGGAAAGCTGGCCGCGTTCAAGTCGGTCCTTACTGTGTGACAGCCATCGGGCCAAGTAGTTCTCGACCAGCATGGCCTGGTGCCGGCGGGGCCGGTAGCGGGCCGGGTCAAACGACTTGGCCTCGATGTCCTTGTCGATGTCACGAAGCAGATCGCGGGCTTCGAGATAACTCTTGATGCCGGCGACCGAGAAAAGTTCACCCTGATATTTGAAACGAAGGGTGTAGAGGGTGGCCGGATGCTGGCACCGGCAAAGCAAGGCGGGTTCGCCGTGGGGACCGGTTCCAAAGGTTGTGTGGCCCTGGCCGCAGTGGCGGCACCGTTGACGGCTGATGATTCGGCGGTCCATCAGCAACTCCAAAAGTGGCAGATTGGCGGGATGCCCCCCCCCAAATGAGGGGGCGATTCCCAAACTGCCACTCGCGGGTGTCGATGTCAACGCCTCATCCTTTGCCCACTATCAGGCCGCCTCGGCCATGCCGGCGGCGGTAAAGGTTGAACAGTAACGGGGCTTCATTCCCCAGTACCAATCGCCCGTTTCTAAGCACTGCCCCCGGCCATAGGGCGTGGTCCGGTCCTGGCCATCTTCGCAATCGGCGCACCTGACCAGTCCGTCCGTCGGCCCTTCGGCCTGACCGCCTTGGG
>JAHJDS010000439.1 GCA_018812395.1 Pseudomonadota bacterium | reverse complement strand
TCCCCGCCGGGTTCGATCCTGACCAGTGCTTGATTGTCCCCCATGACTGCCCCCTGTCTGTCTAGGTTCCGATAAAGACCTGTTGTCGGAAGTCAGAATAGCATCCTGTTAATATAGTTGTAAAGTCCTATTTTAATAAATAATGACTTGACCAAAGCGGTGGTTTGATGTACCTTGGAAGCATGGTAGCGAAAGACAAAGGCAAGCGGGGCAGGGCGGGCGTCGAGGCCAACCCGGCGATTGGTGAACGGGGCGACTTTCTGCGGGTGCTTATAACCATGCCGGGCGAGATGCTGGCCGAATTGAAGGCCCTGGGCGTCCAGCGGCGCATGGCCGGGCATAAGGATAGCTCGGTTTCCGCCCTGGCCCGTGAGGCCATTGCCGCGCTTTTAGCCAAAGAGAGGGGCGCTTGATTGAAGGGAAATTTGCACCGGCCCGGAACAAACTCGTCTCCTGGGGCTTCTCAGGCGGCGGCAAGGGCATTTCCGGGACCGGGCATGGAGTCAAGACTTGATCGGCCCAAGATACGGCCGCCGGCCCACCGGATCAACCCGGAGGCGGCCCCACAGAGGGGGCGTAGGTGGTCGCATGGAGGCCATAGCCGGCATGGGCGACACAGAAGTGAGATGCTTGCCCTGGCCCCCGCTGCGGCCGCGGCCGTCGACCCACGCTACTCGGGAAAAATACTGGGTTTGACCTCGGACGATAAAGCCGAAATCGGTCTGAGGCAGAATAGTCTACCAATAAGCATACATGAGAGATATGTCGACTTCTTCGTTTCCTTGGAATTGTCCACATATCAGACGGCTCTAGTGAAAAGCCAAGGGGAAAATCCACCGTTCAGGCTCGCCTTCAGGAAGCCAATATGAAGGGCATACGATTTTGATCACGCAAGACCGGATACCGGGAACCGTGACCCTACGTCAAGATCTCTAACTTAATTATTTCGTCCCCAGTGTGCCACTTTCGCTGACGCTGAACATCAGTGTCATCCCCAAAGAGATCATATGATTTTGTTACTCCCTCTCAAGAGAAGTGATCCAATCCGCCACGGCCTGGCCGATCTCTTCCGGCGAATCCTCGGTCAGATAGTGGATGCCCTTGACCGTGACCTCTTGCTGGTTGGGCCAGGCGCGGCAGAACTCTCGCTGGGCGCCGATCAGGATGCCGCCGGGATCGGCGTTGATGAATAGCTTGGGCAGATCGTTTTCAGCCATCCAATCGGCGTAGGCCCGGGCGATCTCGACCACGTCCGCCGGCTGGCCATCGATCGGGATCTGACGGGGCCAGGTCAGGGTGGGACGCCGGCCCTCGCCGGGCTCCCAGAACGGACGGCGGTACGCGTCCATCTCCCGAGGGCTGAGTTGACGGATGATCGAGGCGGGCAGGATGCCCTCCACAAAGAGGTTTTTTTCCAGGATGATCTGTTCGCCCTGCTCGGAGCGGATGTTCTCGATGATGGGGCGGGCCGCCGCGGGCCATTCCGCCCAGGTTACGGGGCGGACGATGGCCTCCAGGTAAGCGATGCCCTTGATCGCCCGGGGGTGGCGGCGGGCCCAGTCAAAGCCCAGGGCCGAACCCCAGTCGTGAACGACCAGGGTCACTTGGCGGCGGACGTCCAGCCCGGCCAGAAGGGCGTCCAGGTGCTCTCGATGTTCGACAAAGCGATAGCGGTCCGGCCCGCTGGGTTCGAGTTTGTCCGAATCGCCCATACCGATCAGGTCCGGCGCGATACATCGTCCCCGGCCCTCCAGGTGGGGAATCACGTTGCGCCACAGGTACGACGACGCCGGATTGCCGTGGAGCAAGACGATCGGATCCCCCCGACCGGCCTCGATGTAAGCCATGGTCCGGCCCAGGACCCGGGCCAGATTTTTGGTGTATTTCATTTCAGGGTCAATCGCCATTTCCTCGGCCGCCTCTAAGTGCCCGACGCCCGTCGGCCCATCAACCCGGACCAGACAGGAAGCGGGAGCGCATCGCCCGCGAAATCTCGCCGGTCAGGCGCCAGGCCTGTTCCGCCTCCGGCGGCGACAGGGTCGAGGGCGTGCAACAGGGGGTGATGAAGGACCGCTCCAGGAGTAATTGCCGATCCACCCCCTGGGCCACGAGCAGCTCCATGCCCTCGACCAGCCTGGCCAGCAGGCCGTCTACGTCCTGGTCGGCCAGGTCCTCGGGGTTGACCGGCACGATGCCCCAGGCCAGCATGCCCCCCCGATCCAGGAG
>JAHJDS010000438.1 GCA_018812395.1 Pseudomonadota bacterium | reverse complement strand
CTTCCCTTGATCGCCTCGAGCTTGGCCGACAGGGCGTCGATCGCCTCCTCGATCTCCTTGATCCGGTCCTGATCCGAGGCCTCGGGGTTGTTGATCGCGGCGATGGCCTCGGCGCTCTCCTTGGTGGCCACCATTCGGGCCGCCGCGCGGTCGGCCGGGACGTCGTAGTCATCCCGGGCGATGCGGTTCAGGACGTGAATGGCCGACCAGTTCTCGAACGCGGCCATGAAGGGGAAGAAGAGTTCGGCCTTGAAGGGCCGCTCGGCGTCGTTGGCGTGCGGCCGGTCGGTCAGGGCCAGGAGGTACTTGTGGGAGACGTTGAGGCCGAAGTCCTCGCGGAGTCGTCGGGCCCCTTCCTTGGCCTTGACCTCTCCGCCCCGGGCCGTCCGAAAGATCACCTCGGCCATGTCCGGATGCATCCGCTTCATGCACACGGCGGAATCCTCCCAGCCACTTCTGCTGAAATGGCGTTAAGGCGGTAGCTAGCCTGGAGGTATGGACAAAGAGAAGGCATCAGGCGGCCTGGGACTGCTCGGCCGCGGCCTGGCGAATCTCGTCCCAGGTCAGGCCGACTTCCAGGGCCATACGAGCACGGACCCGGTGCTTGGGCCGGCCGCCGACCAGGATGTCGCTGATGATCGACCGGTGGGTGCCCCACTTGCGGGCCATGTCGGCCAGGGTCTTACCCTCGGGCCACTGGTCCGAGATGTCCCGCTTGAGGATGGCCTTGATCCCCTCCTGGATGCCCAGGGCGCGGATCAGGCTAAGCTTTTCGCTTTTCGTCAACGCGTTCACGTGGTAACCTCCTGTCATAGGGCGCGTATGCGCTCCCTGGAACCGTGGTCGGAAGGGGCCTTGCGGGACGCGATCAAGGCCAGTTGCAGGACCAGAATCCTTTGCGCTCGATCCAGGCCGCTGTTGGCCAGGGTGTCGATCAAGGTCTTGGCCGTGTCCAGGGCGGCCGCTTCCGGGGTTTCGGTTTTTGGCTCGTGGTCCATGCGCATCACTCCTAACCAACGGGCTGTAAACGATTCGTTACCCTGTTGATTAACAGTAATACACGACGTGTTTATGACAGTCAAGAAAAAAATTAACGGTTCGTTTACTTTCAAAGAGGTCTCAGACCATCTCAAAGCGCGGTTTGGAGTGAAGACCGACGCCGATGTTGCGCGACAACTAGGCTTAGATACAACAGATTTCCATAACCGCAAACGTCGGGGCGCCATTCCTTGGGAGTATATCGTCGCTTGGTGCAGGCGTAACGAATCGTCTATGGACTGGCTGCTTGGCCGGGGCGGGGACAATGCCCCCAACCTCGAGGTCCTCAAGCTGGCGGAAGCGATCAACGGCCTGCCCGAGGAAAAGCGGCGGGCGGCGATGGTCCTGTTGGGTCTTGGGGAGTAAGATCGGAGATGACCTTTCCCGAAGAACTGATGATGGCTGCTTTGCGCTTTGTGGCGGAACGCTCCGAATGCGTTAAGGATCCTGTAAGGCTGGGCACAATGGGAGAGGAACTCCAAATAGATGAGGTTACAAGGCGGGCTCTGGCGGTTCAGTTGGCCAGGTTGGGGTACCTCACGGGGCTCACTCAGAATGCCCAAAACGCTGCCATCACGGCAAAGGGCATGGCGTTGCTCGAACCCGACAATCCTTTCTACCGACATGAATCCGTCTCCCCGTCAACGCATGTCCGCGTGACGGATAGCCAGGGAGTAGCCGTCGCAACCGGCCACGGGGCGACTGCGATTGTCAACATTGATCAGGCCCTCCAAGTTCTGGAGCGAGCCATTGAGCAAGCCGACATCTCGCCCGAGCAAAAACAGACTTTGCGGCAGAAGCTGACCGAGTGGTTGGGCACGGCGCGGGACTTTGGAGTGAATCTTGGGGCCGGCCTGGCCGCGAAGTGGCTTGGGGGTTGACGTGCTTTCCGGGTCCCCACTTGACGTGAATGTGGTGCCGGACACCGTCGATGACCTCGGCCAGGCGACCGGCCTCGTAAAAGCCCCAAAGTTCGAGGCAGGGGTACATGTCGTACAGCGCGACCATGATCAAGCCCTTGTGAGTGATGGCCGCTTTCATGAGGCCTCCGCCCCGGGTGGGGGGTGCGGGGTGATTAGGTTGATTACGTTATATACCCCAGGGAGGATCATTGTCAAGAAAAAAGTCCAGCCCTGAGGATTTTTCCTTGAAGTCCATTGGTGGACGTCTCGGCTGGATTCGTGCCACGAAAGGCCTTACCATTGCTCAACTTGCTAAATTAATTGGATATTCTAAGTCGGCTGTCGCGAACGTACAGACGGGTGAAAACCAGCTATCCACTGACCTTGCACTTGCCCTGCATCGGTCCCTGAACGTGAATATTAATTGGCTTCTAACCGGCGAGGGCGATCCATTTCCCGGTCAGGGGGTTCCGCCCAAGAAGCTGAACTTGCCTTCGCCCACCCTCGATGTGTCCCGACTGGCCGATCCCCAGCTCGTCATGAACCATCTGGACAAGGGGGCCTTCATCACCGTGCCTCTGGTGGCCGGCGAAATAGCCGCGTCCGCCGCCGGTAGATTCGTCGAGGACCAGATCGAGGACTGGGCGGTGATCCATTCCTCGAGGCGGGTCAGGGCCGGGGCCAACCTGGTGGCCGTCCGGGTCAGGGGCCCGTCCATG
>JAHJDS010000437.1 GCA_018812395.1 Pseudomonadota bacterium | reverse complement strand
CGCCGAGCAGATCGGCCGCCCGCCTGATCCCGGCCGGGTCCAGCCCCGTCCGGGCGGCCACCGTGTCCGGATCGAAATCGGCCAGAAACTCGGCCAAGGCCGGGTCGACCTTCTTGACCCCCGCGGCCAGGAGGTGAGCCAGGCCGTATAGCAGCCAGGCGTCGGTGCCCGGAGACGGGGCCAGGTGCAGATCGGCCTGGACGGCCAAGCTGGTCTCCCGGACGTCGACGACCACCAGGGGCACGCCGGCCATGGCCGCCCGCTTGGCGTGGTAGCCCAGCACCGGCGCGGCGTGGGTCAGGTCCGCCCCGACCACCAGCAGGGCCCCGGCCCGTTCTAGATCGGCCAGGGGCCGGCTCGACCAGACCCGGCCCGTCTCTTGGCGCAGAATGTCGGCCGCGGGGCCGACGCCCAGCCGGGCGGTGTTGTCCAGATTGGCCGTCCGAAGGACCTGGCGGGCCAGGCGGCCCAAGAGGTACAGGGCCTCCAGGGGCGATGTCGCCCCGGTCAGCACCGCCGCCGGTTTGCCGCCCGAGGACAGCCTGTCCGCGGCCTCGGCCAGGGCCTCGTCCCACGAGACCTCGGTCAGTTCCCCGTCTTTCCTGACCAGCGGTCTGGTCAGGCGCTGGGGGCTGGTGGTGTAGTCGTAGCCGAAGTGGCCCCGGACACAGAGCGTCGCTCCGCCTTCCGAACGCTCCCGGTCGGGCACGACCCCGACCACCTGGTCCTCGCTGATCTCCAGGCCGACGGCGCAGCCGCAGCCGCAATAGCCGCAGACCGACGGCTCGACCCGGGCCGTGGTCCCGACGTGGGTCCGGCCGGCCTCGGTTAGGGCCCCGGTGGGACAGAAGCTCATGCACGTCCCGCAGAAGGTGCACCCGGCCTCGCCCAGGGGCAGGTTGAGCGCCGTGGCCGGCCGGGACGGGAAGCCCCGGTCCACGTAGTCCAGGACGCCCTCGCAGACCAGTTCCTGATCGGCCCGGATGCACTTGCCGCACAGGATGCACTTGCTCATGTCCCTCTTGATAAAGGGGTTCGGTTCGGGGACCGGGTCGGGCTGGGGCATGGGGTAGTATCGCAGCGGCCCCACGCCGAGCTGGGCGGCCACGTCCCGCAGCCGGCAGCGGTTGCCCTTGTCGCAGACCAGGCACGACTCGGGGTGGTTGGCCATGAGCAACTGGACGACCGTTCGCCGGGCCTCGATGACCGAGGCCGAGTCGGTCAGGACGCTCATGCCCCCCGTGACCGCCGTCGAACAGGCCGGCACGACCCCCCGCCCCTCGATTTCGACCTGACACACCCGGCAGGCCCCGATGCCGCGGAGCAGCGGATCGTGGCACAGCGTCGGGATTTTCAGACCCAGGCCGCCGGCCGCCTCGAGGATGGTCGTCCCGGTCGGAACCGAGATCGGCTCTCCGTTGATGTTCAGACTGACCGTTTCCACATTCGCGCTCCTGTTAGTAGTCCTTGGGCCGCTTCCGAACCACGTGAGGGGCCTCGAAGGCCTCGGCCAGGGCCTCGGCCGCCAGGTCGGCGAACTCCTCCTCGACCACGCAACTGACCGACGAGATGGACGTGCTGATGGCCAGGGAGGGGATGTTGGCCGCCGCCAGGGCCGAGAACATGATCCCCGACACCCGGGGCTTTTCCCGGAAATGGGGCCCGTAGACGCTGACCACGCTGACCTCGGGCCGGTAGGTGATCCCCTTGGCCGACATCTGGTCCTTGACGTCCTCGCAGATGTCCACGGCGTCGTCCAGAAACCGGCGGTCGATACACAGGCTCAGATTGCCGTAGCCGTCCAGGTCGAAGCTTTCCACCAGAAACTCGATATTGATCTCGTCCTCGCCCATGGCCGCCAGCAACACCCCCACCGCGTCGGGGCGCGGGGGCACGCCCAGGACCTGGACCAGGGACCGCCCGTCGCTGACCATGATGCCGCCGACCTTGATCTTTTCCTCACTCATCCCATGTCCGTTGGTCTTCGATCTTCTTGGCGAACTCGGGGATGGTGCCCCGGTCGAGGATCTGGACCTCTCCCTTGACGGCCAGGCCCTCCTGGAGGGCCTTTTCCAGCCGGCCGGCGAGCAGCGGACCGGGCTTGACCGACCGCTTCAACTCGACGTACAGGGTCAGCTTGTCCAGCTCCTGGGGCCGGGTGATGACCGCCTGGTAGGCGATGACCTCGGGGAAAGGCCGCAAAATCTCGTCCATCTGCCAGGGGTGGATGAAGGTCCCCTTGACCTTGGTCGCCTGGTCGGTCCGGCCCAGGATACCCTTGAGGCGCCAGGAGGTCCGTCCGCAGGGGCAGGGGTCGGTGATCATCGCCGACAGGTCTCCGGTGGCCAGCCGGCACAGGGGGAACAGGTCATTGAAGGTCGTGGCCACGACCTCGCCGATCATCCCCGGCTCGACCGCCGCGCCCGTCTCCGGATCGACCACCTCTACGATGACGTCGTCCGGGACGTGCAGGCCATCCCGGGCCGGGCACTCGTAGCCCAGGCAGCCCATCTCGGCGATGGCGTAGTGCTGGCGGATGGTCGCCCCCAGCGTCCTCTCCAACCGGCGGCGCATCTTTTCGGGCAGCATCTCGGCCCCGACCGCGCCCACGGCCAGCCCCAGGTCCTCCTTGGGATCGAGCCCCAGGCTCTCGGCCCGCTGGGCGATGCTCATCAGGAAGCTGGGCGTCCCCAGGAAGGCCTCGGGCCCGACGGTGTGCATCAGGTTGACCAGCAGCCCGGCGTTGCCGGTGCCCATGGGCAGACACACCGCCCCGATCCGACCCAGGGCGGCGTCGAGCATGTGGGCGTAGGGCCAGTAGTGGTAGTTGAAGGCGTTGACCACCCGGTCGCCGGGCCGGATGCCGGCCGCGAACAGGGCCTCGGCCAGGTTCCCGCCCAAAAACGACTTGCGTCCGGGCACCAACAGCGCCCCGGCCAGGATGTAGATCCGCTCCACGTCACCGGGTCGGCCGCCGAGAAAGCCGCCAAAGGGCGGCTCGGCCGTCTGCCTCTCCTTGAGGTCGTCGCGGCGAAGCAGGGGCAGCCGGGCCAGGTCGCCGATGTCCCTGATCCGGCCCGGGTCGACGCCGGCCCCATCCAGCATGGCCTTGATCGCGGGCGCGCCCCTGGCCGCGTCCGTCAGGAACCGGCGCAGACGGGCCGTCAGCCTGTCCGTGCGCTCTTCAGCGGAAAGCGTCTCCGTCTCCGGGTCGAGGTATCCCTGGTCTCTGGGCGGCTGGTTCATGAGGCGATCCTTCCTTCTTCACTGACCGGCAACAACACTCGGAACGTGGAGCCTTCCCCCACCTGGGAGGCGACGGTGATCTGTCCGTGGTGGGCCTCGACGATCTCCTTGACGATGGACAGGCCCAGCCCGGTGCCGGCGATGTTGCGGGTCTTCTCGGTCCTGATGCGGGTGAAGCGCTCGAAGATGCGCTGCTGGTCCTCGGGGGAGATGCCCAGGCCGTTGTCGGCCACGGTCAGGGCCAAGTGACTGCCCGTCGAGGCCAGGGCGACGTCGATCCGTCCCCCCTCGGGGGTGTACCGGACGGCGTTGGACACCAGGTTGATCACCACCTCCTCCAAAGGGCCGGGGTCGCCCATGACCGGCGGCAGACCGGCCGGGGCCTCGAAGGTCAGGTCCTGGTTCCTGGCCTTGGCCTTGATGAGTTGCTCCTCGACGATCTGGGCCGTCAACGCCGCCAGGTCCACGGGCACGATCTCCTGGACCAGGCGGCCGCTCTCGATCCGACTCAGTTCCAGGAGGTCCTTGATGAACTCGGTCAGGTTCTCCGCCCTTTCCCGGGCCCGAGCCAGGAGCTTGTGCTGCTTGTCGTTGATCGGACCGGCGATGCCCTCGAGAATGACGGTCAACTGCTGGTGGATGACCGCCAGGGGGGCCTTGAGGTCGTGGGCGACCACGGCCACGAACTCGCTCTTCATCCGGTCCAGTTCCTTGAGCGGAGTGACGTCCTTGAAGACCGTCACCGTGCCCAGGAGTTCGCCGTCGTCGTCGGTGACCCTGGTGACGTGGGCCATGACCGTCGGCGGCACCTCGTCGTTGGCGGCCCCCTCGGCCGACGCCATCTCCTGGAAAAGGTACAACTGGTCCGGACCGGTCAGGACTCCGGTCACCGATTCGAGCAGAAAGGATAACTGAGGGATGTCGGCCAGTCGCCGGCCCAGGTAGTTGGCCTGGGGCAGAAGGAGGAGCTTGGTGCCGGCCGGGTTTAACAGGACGATCTCCCGGTCGACATTGGTCGCCAGAATGCCGTCGGCCATGGACTGGACGATGGTCCTGAGGCGGCCCTTTTCGGCGGCCATGGCCCGGTGGCTGAGTTCGGCCTGGGCCTGGAGTTCTTCGGTCCGACGGGCCAGTTCGATCCGCTCCAAGGCCCGCCGGGCCGCCAGGCGGAGCTGTTCCGGGGTGAACGGCTTGGTCAACAGGTCGTAGGCGCCGTGTTTCATGGCCTCGACCGCCGCCTCGACCGTGCCCAGGCCGGTGATGACCACCACCACCTGATCCGGGTCGATATCGAGGGCCCGTCGCAGAAACTCCAGGCCGTCCATGACCGGCATCTTCAGGTCCAGCAGGACCAGGTCGGGTCTGACCCGCTCCAGCATTTCCAGGCCGATCCGGCCGTTCTCGGCGTCCACGACCCGGTACCCCTGTCCTTGAAGGACTCGGCGGCAGCCCTGGACGACCACTGGTTCGTCATCGACGATGAGGATCGTTGGTTTGGAGGTCATGCCCTGGTCGCTTTTCGGTTTCATCACGCCCGAATGATCGTCGGGGAAGGCCTCGGGCGCCGGCGACGCAAGTGTTGTCCCGCGCCGCCGGCGAACTTCTCCCCCCCCGGAGGTCTTCCCCTGTGTTATGCCGTCGGTCCTGGACTCCGGCCCGGCCCCTGACCGGAGCCGGGCCGGGGGGTCTCAGCCGATGAGTTCCTCGTCGTCCTGACCGCGGGCCTGCTCAAAGGCCCGTTTGACCGCCGGCGGCGGTTCGGTCGGGAGTTCGATCACGAAGGTCGTTCCCTGGCCGGGTTCGGATTCGACCGAAATTTGACCGCCGTGGCGCTTAATGATGCCGTAGGAGGTGGACAGTCCCAGACCGGTGCCCTTGCCGGCCGGTTTGGTGGTGAAGAACGGGTCGAAGAGCTTGGGCTGATGTTGGGGGGAGACGCCGCTGCCGGTGTCAATGACCTGGACGCGAACGTGGTCGCCTTGGGTGGCGGTGGTGATGGTAATCCGGCCGGGGCCCTCGATGGCGTCGGCGGCGTTGACCAGGAGGTTGATGAAGACCTGGTTGAGCTGACTGGTGTCGCCGATGATCGGGGGCAGGTCCGGGTCGTAGTCGCGGACGATCTCGATGTCGTGGAAGGCGGCCTGATTAGCGATGATCTTGATGGCCTGGTCGATGTTGGCCCCCAGGGAGATGCCGGTCATGGCCTCGCCGGTCGGCCGGGCGAACTCGAGCAGGTTCTTGAGGATGTCCTTGACCCGGAGCGTCTGCTCGACGATGAGCTGCAGATCGCCCTGCCGGGCGTGATCCGGCGCCAGCTCTTCGGACAGCATCTGGGCGTGGATGAGGACGCCGCTCAGGGGATTGTTGATCTCGTGGGCCACGCCGGCGGCCAGCTTGCCCAAGCTGGCCATTTTTTCGGCCTGGAAGAGCTGGAGGTGGGTGTCCTCGAGTTCGCGCTCCATGCGCAGTCGCTCGCGGATGTCGGTGAAGATGCCCACCGAGGCCACCTCGCGGCCCGCCTCGTCGCGAATCAGGGCCGCCGACAGGTCGAAGGGGAACTGCCGGCCCTGCTTGTCGATGGCCAGGAAGCGGGTGGTGGCCATCTTGTCCGGGCCGCCGTAGTCGTCGCTCCTCAGGCGCCGCATGATCTCCTTGGCCAGGCCTTCGGGGTAGATCTGGGTGATGTGCATCTTGCCGACGACCTCGTCGGCGCCGTACCCCAGGATGCGCTGGGCGCCCTCGTTGAAGATGATGATGTTGCCCTGACGGTCGGCGGCGATGATGCCGTCCACCGAGGAGTTGATGATGTTGCGGAGAAAGGTGTTGGCCTCGCGAAAGGCCTTCTGGATGCGGATGCGCTCGGTCAGATCGCGGATGAACAGGTAGACGACGGCCGGCCGGTCCTCCCGTTCGGACTGGAGCACGGCGAAGCAGGCCTCGACGTCGCGGGCCCCCCCCTCCCTGGTGACCAGGGGCAGGTCGGCGCACAGCCTCAGGTCCGAGCGGGGCGGCCGGGCCGCCTGGGCCTTCATTTCCAGGAAAAAGCGGTGGCCCTCCTCATCGAGGAGCAGCCTGAGGGGCAGGCCGATCAGTTCTTCGGGGAGATAGCCGGAGATCTCGGCCGCCCGGGCGTTGGCCGTCTGGACGCAGTCCTCATCGTCCAGGATGAGGATGGCGTCGTGCCCCATTTCCAGCAGGACCGTGTAGCGCTGTTCCAGTTGGGGGGGGTCGAGTTTTGTCGCTTCCGCGGACCGGTTCATCGGCCAAGTGTCGCCTACTGCTTGGGAATGGGCACCGAGGAGATGAGGTACTTCAGATCGTCGTCGTCGAACTGGATGCCGGCGCCGATGAAGAACGAGCTTTCGCCGGTGTTGGACACGATGTCGTCCATGCCCACGGTGACGAACAGGTGTTTGAGGAACCTGATCCGGGCGAAGGCCCGCACCCGGGGCTGGCGATCGGGATCGAAGTCAAAGGCCTCGGCCGTCAGCTGAACGCGGTCGTTCCAGAGGTAGTAATCCAGCCCGACGCCGCCGGTGGACTCGAAGATGCCGGCCCGGACCCGAAGGTCGTAGAACCGCTTGCCGATCTGGGCGTTGAACAGCAGCTTATTGCGGTCACGGACGGTCTTGCGCTCGGTGAAGTCCTGTCCGGCCCGGGCGCCGCCGTACTCGTAGGTGGAATCGGTGGTGGTCAGGCTGCCCTGGGGCGAGTGGACGATGCCCAGGATGTAGTACTTGTCCTGTTTGGGCTGGATGGTCAGGTTGAGCACCGAACGGCTGTCACCGTAACGGGTCATGTACTGGCCGTGCCAGGACACGGTGAACCGCCAGGCGTCGGTGCGGGTGAGGTAATTGTTGACCGAGGCCAGGGCGTCGTTGAGCCGATTGACCGTGGTGTCGTCGTTGACCAGTTTGCCGAGCGATCCCCGACCGCTGTTGATTTTGGCCACCACGGACCGGAGTTCGGCCAGGGTGGAGTTGAGGCGGCGGACGGTGGTGTCGCTGTGGATGAGCTGGCCCAGCGTCCCCTGGCCCGAGGCCAGCTTGTAGGTGATCTTTCTAAGGGCGTACATGGTGCCGACCAACACCTTGGACGACTTGGACACCGACCGGATGATGGCCTCGATGTTCTTGCGGTTGTCGGACACCAGGGTCCGCATATCGCCCGAGAAGGTCTTCATGTCCCGAGAGAAGGCGCTCAGGTTGCTGATGATCCGGTCGACCTTGGCCTGATTCCGGCTGAGGGTCTGGTTCAGCCTGGCGGTCAGATCGGCCAGATTTTTGAGGGACTTCTGGATGTTTCGGGTGGACTCGGGCGAGGCGATCGAGCGCTTGAGGGCCAGGCTGATGTCCTTCATGTCGGCGGCGATGTCGCCGACCTTGGCCAGGACCCGGGACAGGTCGGCCGGGGTCTGGGTCCGGATGATGCGACCGCCGGGCTTGAGCTGGGGCATGGCCACGCCGCGCTGGATCTCGACGTACTTGTCGCCGAGCACTCCCCGGGTCTGGATGGTGGCCACCGAATCGAGGGGGATGGCGATGCCGCGCCGGATGCCCAGGACGATCTTGGCCCGGCCCCGATAGAGGGCGATGTTCCGGACGGCGCCGATGGGGATGCCGGCCATCTCGACCACGACGCCCCTTTTCAGGCCGGCCGCCGAGGGGAACACCGCCCAGGCCTCGTAGCCGCGGTCGCCGACCAGATCGAACTTGCCGATCTTGAGGCTGCCCCAGGCCAGGATGATCAGTCCGATCAGGACGAAGATGCCGACCTTGGCCTCGATGCCGAACCGTCGCTCCATTCAAATCCTCCGCCTCGACCGCCCGGGCGTCCCGGCTCGACCGACGGGTGAAGGCGAAAAAAACCCGACTCAATATTAGTTTATGACCGGGCGCGGCGTCAAGCTACTTACCGTGCCGACCGCCGCCCCGGCCGCTCAAACGACCTGGATCGGTCCCTCGGCCCGGCCGTGGATGAACTGCTGGACGTAAGGGTTGTCGCTGTTTTGGATCTCGTCGGGCGTCCCCTGGGCGATGATCCGCCCCTCGTAGAGCATGGCGATGTGGTCGGCGATCTGGAACGCCCCCTCGATGTCGTGGCTGATGACCAGGGCGGTGACGCCCAGCTTCTGCTGGGTCTCCTTGATCAGCCGGTTGATGGCGTCGCACATGATCGGGTCCAGCCCGGTGGTGGGCTCGTCGAACAGGAGGATCGCCGGGTCCAGGGCGATGGCCCGGGCCAGGCCGACCCGCTTTCTCATGCCCCCGGACAAATTCGCCGGGTTCTGGTCCTCGATGCCCGACAGGCCCACCAGCCGGAGCTTCTCGGCGACCACCGCCCGCATGTCGCGGCCGCTCATCCGGGTGTGCTCCACCAGGGGAAAGGCCACGTTGTCGCCCACGTTCATCGAATCGAACAGGGCCGCGTTCTGAAAGAGCATGCCGATCTTGCGCCGGGTCCGATTGAGGCGATACTCGCCCAGGTCGGTGATGTCCTCGTCGTCGATGACGATCCGGCCGGCGTCGGGCTTGATCAGCCCGATGACGTGCTTGAGCAAAACGCTCTTGCCGCCGCCCGAGCGGCCGATGATCACGGTCGTCTCGCCTCCCTGGCACTGCAGGTCCAACCCGCGCAGGACCTGGTGCTCGCCAAAGGCCTTGTGTACGTCCAGGATCTTGATCATCAGAACATCACCGCGGTCAGGAAGTAGTCGGAGATGATGATGGTCAGGCTGGCGAAGACCACCGCCTGGGTGGTGGCCTGGCCCACGCCCTCGGCCCCGCCCCGGGTGTAGTAGCCCTTGTAGCAGCCGATGAGGCTCATGATCAGGCCGAACACCAGGGCCTTGACCAGGCCGTTGAGGACGTCGGCGACGCCCAGGTATTCGACGGTCTTGGCGATGTACAGGCCGCCGTCCACGCCGAGCAGCCTGACCGTGACCAGATACCCGCCGACGATGCCCAGCAGATCGGCGATAATGGTCAGCAGGGGCATCATGACCAGCCCGGCGATGATCCGGGGCACGACCAGGTACTGGACCGGATTGGCGGCCATGACCGTCAGGGCGTCGATCTGCTCGGTGACGCGCATGGTGCCCAGTTCGGCGGCCATGGCCGAGCCGGCCCGGCCGGTGACCATCAGCGCCGTCAGCACCGGCCCCAGCTCCCGGGTCAGGGCCAGGGCGACCACCGGACCGACGTAACCCTCGGCCCCGAACTGGTTGAAGCCGTAGTAGCTCTGGAGGGCGAACACGCCGCCCGAGAAGGTGCCGGTCAGGATGACCACGGGCAGGCTCTTGACGCCGACGAACTCCATCTGCTTCACCACCAGGAACCACCGGAAGGGGGGGCGAAAGGTCCAGATCACGGCCCGCAGCAACAGGAGCAGGATCTGGCCCATCTGGTCGACGATGTCCATCGCCCCCCGGCCGAGATAGTTCAGCAAATTGACCACGTTCGTCGCCTATGATGACGGGATTTTCAACCGGTGCCCGACGGATGAAGTCAGTTTTCAACTCCTGGAAATCGTAAGCTTTTCGAGTATAACTACATCGGCTTCGGCAAGTCAAGAGCCGCCCTGTTTTTTCATTGACACGCCGGAAACGCCCCTGATACGTATGGACCTGGAAAACCCCCGAACGCGGCTGGACATTGACGAAACTCGATTTTACGCCTTAAAGTGTGATCCTTGGACCAACAGGGACGGTGGGGATCTGACTCCGGCTCCCGGCCGGGGCCGGGCCTCTTGCATTTGGACCGGACAATGAAACGAATCCTGACCATCGCCGGCTCGGACTCCGGAGGCGGGGCCGGCATCCAGGCCGATCTGAAGACGATCACCTGCCTGGGCGGTTATGGCCTGAGCGTCCTGACCGCCCTGACGGCCCAGAACACCCTGGGCGTCGAGGCCGTCCATGACCTGCCGCTGGATTTCATCCAGGCCCAGTTCTCGGCCGTGGTGGGTGACATCGGCCTGGACGCGGCCAAGACCGGGATGCTGTCCTCGGCCGGGGTGGTGTCATTGGTGGCCGATCTGCTCCAAACCCATCCGGCGCCGATCCTGGTGGTGGACCCGGTGATGGTGGCCAAGGGCGGGCATCGCCTCTTGTCCGAGGACGCCGCGGCGGCCGTGACCGAACAATTGCTGCCCCTGGCCACCCTGGTCACGCCCAACCTGCCCGAGGCCGGCGTCCTGGCCGGCTTCGAGGTGATGGACGACGCCTCGATGGTCGAGGCGGCCCGTCAAATCCAGGCCCTCGGCGCGGGGGCGGTCCTGGTCAAGGGCGGGCACCTGGCCGGCGACCCGGTGGACGTGCTCTTTGACGGCCGGGAGATCCACCGTTTTGCCGGTCCCCGGATCCAGACCCGCCACACCCACGGCACGGGCTGCACTCTGTCGGCCGCCCTGGCCACGCTCCTGGCCCAGGGGACGCCCCTGGTCGAGGCGGTGGGGCGGGCCCGGGATTTTCTGCGCCGGGCCATGCGCCACGGCCCGGCCGTGGGGGGCGGCCACCGGCCGACCAATCCCTTGGCCGGCGTGGACGAGATGTGGCGGATCAGGCAAATGATCGTGGCCGTCGAGTCCGCCCTGCGGGACCTGGCCGCGGCCCGGGTGGGGCGGCTTATCCCCGAGGTCAGGTCCAACCTGGCCTGGGCGCTGCCCGAGGCGGCCGGGTACGAGGACGTGGTGGCCGTGCCGGGACGGATCACCAACCTGGGCGACGACCTGGTCTGGCTCGCCCCCCCGGTCCCCGGGGCCAGCCGGCACATCGCCCGGGTGGTCCTGGCGGCCATGGCCTCTTTCCCGGAATGGCGCAGCGCCATGAACGTTCGTTTCGGCCCGGAGATCATCGCCGCCTGCCGGGACCTGGGTTACGAGGTTCGGGAATTCTCCCGGGCCGATGAGCCCCGCGAGGTCAAGGCCCGGGAAGGGGGCACCCTCGAGTGGGGCACCCGGGCCGCCCTGGAGGGCGCGGCGGCGCCTCCGGATATCGTCTTCGACCTGGGCGACGTGGGCAAGGAGCCCATGGTCCGCGTCCTGGGGCGCGACCCGTCCGAAGTCGTCGACAAAGTGATCGCCATTCACCGGCGTTTGGAGAAAAGATGAAACCTGGTGAGACCCAACTGACCGTGGCCCGAGACGGCCGGCTGACCCCGGAGATGGAGGCGGTGGCCCGGGACGAAGGCCTGGCGCCGGATCGTCTGGGGGAGGCGATGGCCGCCGGCCGGGTGGTCATCCCCAAGAACCGGATCAGGCCCGATGTCCGCCCCTTGGGCATCGGCTCGGGCCTGCGGGTCAAGGTCAACGCCAACATCGGCACCTCGCCCGACGACTCGGGCCCGGATAACGAGTTACTCAAGCTGGCGGCCTGTCACGAGGCCGGGGCGGACACGGTCATGGACCTGTCCACCGGCGGCGATCTGCAGGCCATCCGGCGGGCGATCCTGGCCCGAACGGACCTGCCCTTGGGCACGGTGCCCATCTACCAGGCCGCGGTCGAGGCGGTCGGGACCCGGGGCGGGATCATCCATCTGAGTGTGGACGGCCTGTTCGAGGCCATCGCCGCCCAGGCGGCCGAGGGGGTGGACTTCATGACCGTCCACTGCGGGCTTACCCGGGCGGCCATCGATCGACTCCGGTCCCAGGGCCGGGTGGGGGGCATCGTCAGCCGGGGCGGGGCCTTCCTGGCCACCTGGATGATCTACCACGACCAAGAGAACCCGCTGTACGAGCATTACGACCGCCTGCTAAATATCGCCCGGGAATACGACGTCACCCTGAGCCTGGGCGACGGGCTTAGGCCCGGGAGCCTGGCCGACGCCACGGACCGGGCCCAGGTCGAGGAGCTGATCGCCCTGGGCGAGTTGGCCCGCCGGGCCAAGGAGGCCGGGGTGCAGGTCATGATCGAGGGACCGGGTCACGTCCCCCTGGATCAGGTCGAGACCAACATCAAGCTGATGAAGTCCTTGTGTGAGGGGGCGCCGTTCTACGTCCTGGGGCCGCTGGTGACGGACATCGCCGCCGGCTACGACCACATCGCCTGCGCCATCGGCGGGGCCCTGGCCGGCATGCACGGGGCCGATTTCCTGTGCTACGTCACCCCGGCCGAGCACCTCAAACTGCCCAGCGTGGAAGAGGTTCGGGAGGGGGTGATTGCCGCCCGGATCGCCGCCCATGCCGCCGATCTGGCCCGACGCCGGCCCCAGTCCTGGGCCCGGGACCGGGCCATGAGCGAGGCCCGGCAGAAGACCGACTGGGAGGGCATGTTCCAACACTGTCTGGATCCGATCCGGGCCCGGGCCTTGCGGGAGAGCAGCCGGCCCTCGGCCGAGGACGTGTGCACCATGTGCGGCGAGTTCTGCGCGGTCAAGCTGGTCCGCGAGTTTCTGACCAAGTGCTAGCCCGGATAATTCATGAGACTTCTACTGCGGCGTCGCTATCCCGGCTACAAGGCTCGTTTCGCCATTTTGGTCCTCGACATACGTCAAGTATGCCTGCGGGCCAAAATGGCTCCAACTTCGCCTCTCGCTCGGGATATCAACGCCTCGTCACGAATTCTCATGAATAATCCGGGCTAGCCCGGTTGGCAAGGACTCGTAACGACAAGAGCGGGTGAGTCGTTTCGTTCGGTCTTGATCCGACCTCACCCGGCGAACATAACCCTGTTTGCATACGCCAATTGTCATCGACCCCTTGATGTGTCAAGTCGGCTTGGCGACGGGGAGTCTCCGCCATGAAGCGAACCGATAAAACGGTACTGATTCTGAAGACGCTGCAGCGGGCCGACGGTTTCGTGTCCGGCTCGGAGTTGGCGGCCGGCCTGGGCGTCTCCCGGACCGCGGTCTGGAAACTTCTGGAAAACCTTCGCGCCCAAGGCGTCATTATCGAGTCCCGACCGGGTCTGGGCTATCACTTTCGCCGGGCGGCCGACCGGGTGTCCGCGCCGCGCATCCTGGCCGGCCTGAACACCACCTGGCTGGGTCACGAGGTCTTCAGTCACCAGGTCGTCGACTCGACCAACCAGCGGGCCAAGGACCTGGCCGCCGGGGGCGACGGCGGCCACGGCGCCCTGGTCGTCGCCGAGCGGCAGACGGCCGGCCGGGGTCGCCTGGACAGGCCCTGGAAGGCCCCCTCGGGCCGGGCCCTCCTGTTTTCCCTCCTGCTCCGGCCCCGCCTGGCCCCCAGGGCGGTCTTCGGCCTGACCATGGCCTCTTCGGTCTGCCTGGCCCGGGTGATTCAGGAGACGACCGGCGTGGCGGCCATGGTCAAGTGGCCCAACGACGTTTACGCCGAAGGCAAAAAACTGGCCGGCATCCTGACCGAGTTTTCCGCCTTCCCGGACGTGATCGACTACGCCGTGGTCGGGATCGGCCTTAACGTCAACCAGACCGAGAACGATCTGAGCCGCCTCGACCGGCCGGCGACCAGCCTGCGCCAACTTTGCGGCCGCCGCCTGGACCGGGTCCGGTTCCTGGGTGAATATCTGTCCCGGCTCGAAGGGGCCCTCGAGGCGGTCGAACAAGGCGACCTGACCCACCTCAAGGCCGAGTACGATCGGCTGAGCCTGGTCCTGGGCCGAACGGTCACCGTGACCGGCGTCATGGCCCCGGTCACCGGCCGGGCCGTGGCCACGGCCGCGGACGGGTCCCTGATCCTCGATGCCAAGGGAGAGGAAATCAGGGTAAATTGCGGTGACGTGTCGCTTCGACTTGATTCCGATACGAATTGATGCTATTAGTTCCGGCCTGACGTCAGTCACGACTTGTTAACCACTTTAGTCAATCAGGTTGACAATTGGAATCGATCATGCAGACTCGTTTGACCGAGGACGACATCGACCGCATCGGCCGGGCCGTGCTGGACGGGCAGGAGTTGCCGGCGTCCGAGCTGCTGGGGCTGATGGAGCTTGTCGACCCCGCCGCGGTGCGGTGGCTGATCGCCTGGGGCGGCCGTGTCCGGGACCGCTTCCTGGGGCCGGCCGTCGAGCTATGCGCCATTGTCAACGCCCGGTCAGGCCGCTGCCCCGAGGACTGCGCCTTCTGCGCCCAGTCGGCCGGGTACCGGACCGACATCGAGGTCTATCCCCTGCTGGCCCAAAAGGACATCCTCGACGCCTCGGCCCGGGCCGCCCGGGCCGGGGCCCGGCGGTTCAGCATCGTCGTCAGCGGTCGGGGACCGGGTGGGGCGGACGATTTTGACCGGATGGTCGACGCCGTGGCCGAGATGGCCGGCGCGGCCCGGGTGTGGCCCTGCGCCTCGTTGGGGCTGATCGACGAGGCCCGGGCCGCCCGGCTCAAGGCCGCCGGCCTGGTCCGCTACCACCACAACCTCGAGGCCCCGCCGTCGTTCTTCCCGGAGATCTGCACCACCCACACCTACGCGGACCGGGTGCGGACCATCGAAGTCGCCCGGGCCGCGGGCCTGGAAATCTGCGCCGGCGGGATCATCGGTCTGGGCGAGAGCGCCGCCCAGCGCCTGGAACTGGGCCTGGAACTCCGGGTTCTGGGCGTCGACTCGGTGGCCCTGAACGTCCTCGATCCCATTCCGGGGACGCCCCTGGAGGGCGTGCCCCCCTTGCCGCCGCTCGAGGTCCTTAAAACGATCGCCGTCTTCCGGCTGCTCATGCCCGCCACCGAGATCCGGACCTGCGGCGGCCGGGAGCGGGCCCTGCGGGGGGTGCAACCGATGATGTACCTGGCCGGGGCCTCGGGGACCATGATTGGCGACTATCTGACCACGGCCGGTCGCGACTCCGGTCAGGACCTCATGGACGTTCAGGACCTGGGGCTTTGTCTGGCGGAGATCTGAGCGTGGAACCCAACCCGGCGGCCGAGGTGATGGGCGCGGACAAGGCCCACCTGTGGCATCCGTTCACCCCGATGCGACAGTGGGCGGCCGAGGACCAGCTCCTGATCGTGCGGGGCGAGGGCAATTACCTGTACGACGCCCGGGGGCGGTCGTACCTGGACGGTGTTTCGTCCCTGTGGGTCACGGTCCACGGTCACAACCACCCCGTAATCAACGCCGCCATCAAGGACCAGGTGGACCAAGTGGCCCACACCACCCTGCTCGGCCTGGCCTCGCCGCCCGCGGCGCTGTTGGCCAAAGCCCTGGCCGGCCTGGCCCCGGCGGGACTGACCCGGGTCTTTTACTCCGACGCCGGGGCCACGGGGGTCGAGATCGCATTAAAGATGGCCTTTCAGTTCTGGGCCCAGTCGGGGCGGCCGGGCAAGAAAAACTTCGCCGGGCTGCGGCACGCCTATCACGGCGACACCCTGGGCGCGGTCAGCGTGGGCGGCATGGACCTGTTTCATGAAAAATTCCGGCCGCTGCTCTTTGAAGTCACTCGCCTGTCGGCACCGTATTGCTACCGGTGCCCCCTGGGCCTGACCTACCCGGACTGCTCCCTGGCCTGCGCCGAGCAGGGGGCCAAGATAATCCGGCAACGGGCCGACGATCTGGCCGCCCTGATCATCGAGCCCATGGTCATGGGCGCCGCCGGGATGATCGCCTTCCCGGACGGCTATTTGAGTCTGATCCGTCAGGCCTGCATGGATGCGGACGTGCTGTTCATCGCCGACTGCGTGGCGGTCGGCTTCGGCCGGACGGGGCGGATGTTCGCCGGTGAGATCGAAGGCGTCGAACCGGACCTGATGTGCCTGGGCAAGGGCCTGTCGGGCGGCTATCTGCCCCTGGCGGCCACCCTGGCCACGGACCGAGTATTTGAGGCATTCCTGGGCGAGATCGACCAGGAAAAGACCTTTTTTCACGGCCACACCTTCACCGGCAACCCAGTGGCCTGCGCCGCGGCCCTGGCCAGCCTGGACCTCTTCGAGCGGGACCAAGTGATCGACTCCCTGCCGCCCAAGATCGAGCGCCTGGCCAAGGCTCTGTCTTTGTTGCGGGACCACCCCGGGGTGGGCGACGTCCGCCAGCGGGGCCTGATGGTCGGGATCGAGCTGGTGGCCGACCAGAAGACCAAGGCCGGTTTCCCGCCCGGCGATCGGATCGGGCACCGGGTCATCCTGGCGGCCCGGAGGCGGGGCGTGATCCTGCGGCCCCTGGGCGACGTGATCGTGCTTATGCCGCCGCTGTCGATCACCGTCGAGGAACTCGACACCCTGGTGAAGGTCACGACCGAGGCTCTTGAGGAGGTGATCGGATGAGGGGCGATCCCTGGTTCGAGCATCTGGCCGCCAAACTCCGGCGGTTGCGCCGCGAGGGACGATGGCGGACCATGCGGGGCGTGGACGGTCCGCTCGGTCCGGAGGTGACGCTCGAGGGCCGGCGGGTGATTCATCTGGCCGGCAACGACTACCTGGGCCTGAGTCGTCACCCGGCCGTGATCGAGGCGGCCGGCCGGGCGACCCGGGACCTGGGCGTCGGGTCCGGGGCCTCGCGGCTCCTGGGCGGCGACCTGGCGCCCCACCGCCAACTGGAACGGGACGTGGCCGAATTTAAGCGGGTCGAGGCGGCGATCGTCTTCTCGTCGGGGTTCCTGGCCAACCTGGGGGCGATCACCGCCCTGACCGGCGCCGGCGACCTGATCCTGAGCGACGAACTCAATCACGCCTCCCTGGTGGACGCCTGCCGTCTGTCCCGGGCCGAAACCCGGATCTATCCCCACGCCGACGCGGCGGTCGTGGCCCATATCCTGGGCTCGTCGCCGCCCGGGAGGCGGGTGCTGATCGTCACCGACGGCGTGTTTTCCATGGACGGGGACCTGGCCCCGCTGGCCGAGTTGATGGCCCTGACCGAGAAGCACCGGGCCCTGCTGCTCCTGGACGACGCCCACGGCACCGGCGTGTTGGGCGACACCGGCCGGGGCACCGCCGAGCTGGGCCGGGTGTCCGGTCCGCGCCTGATCCAGGTCGGCACCTTTTCCAAGGCCCTGGGCTCCCTGGGCGGGTTCGTGGCCGGGGCCGAGCCGGTGATCGAGACGCTGCGGCAGCGGGCCCGGTCCTTCATCTACACCACGGCCCTGCCGCCGGCCATCAGCGCCGCCTCTCGGGCGGCCCTGGGGGTGGTGGACGACGAGCCGTGGCGGCGGCTGGTGCTCTTGGACCATTCGCGCCGGCTGCGCCGCTTTTTGACGGACATGGGTTATGATGTCCCGGAGGGGACGACCCAGATTATTCCGGTCCTGGTCAAGACCGAGACGGCGGCCGTGGCCCTGTCGGAGCGTTTGCTGGCCCACGGCGTGTTCGCCCCGGCCGTGCGGCCGCCCACGGTCCCGACCGGAAAATGCCGGCTGCGGCTGAGCCTGCGGGCCGACCACACCATCGACCACCTGGACCGGGTGATCGAGGCCTTTGCCCGGGCGGCGTCAAAGACAACCAGGAGGCGGGCCGTGGGGTGACGTTGTTCGTGACCGGCACGGACACCGGCGTGGGCAAGACGGTGGTCTGCGCGGCGCTGGTGTCGGCGCTCAAGGGCCGGGGGATCGAGGCCGGTTACATGAAGCCCCTGGCCAGCGGCTGTCTCCGGCAAGGCGGCGAACTCGTCTCGACGGACGCCGAGTTCGTGCGGTCGTTTTGCGGCCTGGACGATCCGCCCGAGCTGATCTGCCCGGTCCGCCTCGAGGCCCCGCTGGCCCCGCTGGCCGCGGCCCGGGCCCAAGGCGCGGCCATCGATCTCCGGCCGGTCTACGCCGCCTGGCGTCGGCTCAAGCAACAAAAGGACATCCTGGTGGTCGAGGGCGTGGGCGGGCTGCTGGTGCCGATCAGCGACACCCTGAGTGTGGCCTCGCTCGTCTCGGACTGGGGTGTGCCCTGCCTGGTGGTGGCCCGGTCGTCACTGGGGACGATCAACCACACCCT
>JAHJDS010000436.1 GCA_018812395.1 Pseudomonadota bacterium | reverse complement strand
TGGCCTGTCTCGACGACCGGACGCCGACGCCGATCAACAACTTGGCCCTGTTTTCCCGAAACTCAGACCCGAGGAAAAAAAGGCCCCGGAAAAACCCCGTTCCGCAACGCTCTCATTATTTAAAGAATCTCATTTTGGCTCCTTTTCCAGCTTTGTAAAAACAACATTTAGAAAACGAGCTGATTTTACAGAAACAATATTTGAAGACGGTGCCGAATTTGACCAAACACGTTTTAAAGACATCGTAGATTTTAGTAAAATGATTGGTCGTCATGGCGGAAGCCCGGCCCATATAACTTTCGCAAGAACAGAATTCGAAGCCCCGGCATTTTTCCACCGAGTAAACTTATCTCGTGCGCGGTTTTTTGGTGTGCACCTTGACTGGGTGTCGTTCCTCCGGGCCAATTTTGAGGACAGGCATGGCAAGACAAGATTTATCGATTGCGAATGGGCCACGACCAGGAAAACCAAAGCCAATAAAAACTATAAGAGAATGTTTAATAAATGTATAATTTTTCGTAGACCAGGAAGGATACTTTTTGACGAACTATTGTTAAAATTAGGGAATACGAAATCTTTGGAAATTCCAGAGTCAGGAGGGAAATACACTATTGAAGATCTTGGAATTGATAAGAATTTAGTTAAGATCAGTTTTGTCGAGGATGTTGCACTCAAATTCAAAGCCTCGCTGGAAGCCAGTCGAGACCCTATACCAGCGGGTGATTTCAATTTCTCAGTTATGGAAATGAAGCGAGAGAAGGCGAAAAGGAGCCGGAAATTTGGGTGTCTTACTTTAAGGCATTTGGCACTTTTATTTTACAGGGGGCTGAGCGGTTATGGCGAACGGCCACTTCGGTCTTTATTTTGGTTCACATTTTCGATAATCGCTTTCTGGCTCCTATACTTAGACAAGACATATTTATGTTGGAAGCAGTCACTATATTTGTCATGGTACCATACATTGCCGTTTAAGCTTCATGCCTCGCTAATTGATTCGGCCAAGAAATGGTTTGTGGGTCTTGATCCATATTGGGGAGTAGTAACGGGGATTCAGACTTTCATCGGAACCACGTTGTTCGCATTTCTGGTACTCGCTTTACGCAATCGCTTCAAGCGGTGATTGGAAAAAATAAACGTCAGGCCGGGCTGGACCAGCGGCGATAAAGATCGTGCTCGATGTTGAAGTGGTCCAGGGCCTTGCCGATGCTCTGGTGAATCAAATCTTGAATCGTCTTCGGCCGGTGGTAAAAGGCCGGCACCGGCGGCAGGATCAAGGCCCCCAGATCAGCCGCCTTGGCCATCAACTCCAGATGGCCCTTGTGCAGCGGGGTCTCCCGGACCATGAGCACCAGGCGGCGCTTCTCCTTCAAGGTCACGTCCGCGGCCCGGATCAGCAGATTGTAGTTGAAGGAATTGGCGATGGCCGACAAGGTCTTGATGGTGCAGGGCGCGACCATCATCCCCCGGTTCAGCCAGGAGCCCGAGGCCGGAGAGGCGGCCACGTCCCTAACGTCATAGACCACGTCGGCCAGGGCCTTGACCTCGTCCAGGGAGTAGTCGGTCTCGATCTGGAGATTGCGGACGGCCGAGTCGCTGACGATCAGATGGGTCGGCACCTGCAACTGCCGCAGAATTTTGAGCGTCTCGACGCCGTAGATGATGCCGCTCGCGCCGGACAGGCCGACCACCAGGGGTAGATTCACCAATAAACCTCCATCACTTCCGCAACCGGGCGATCAATTCTTGGATCAACTCCCGGCCGTTGGCCATCACCTGCTCGATGTCGTCGGCCGGCAGGTCGTCCCAGTGGATGCCGGCCGTGACCACGACGTTGGTGTCCAGGGCCGCGGCCAGTCTTTCGGCCGCCTGCTTGGCCAGGTCGTCCTCCTTGTGGCCGACAAAGGTCAGGACCGAGGCCGTGGCGCTTCTTTCGTGCGGGTCCCGCAGGCTGGGCCGGGGCGTGGCCGCGGCCACGGCGCCGATGTGCGGGGCCTCACCGCCGAAAATATACACCAGCAAATCGCCGCCGATCCAGACCGCCTCGGCCTCGACGTTGCGGGCCGGGCCGGTCGAGGCGAGACGGATTCGCTCCAGCGGTCCCCGTTGTTCGGTTTCTGACTCAGGCGCCATCGAGCGTCCCTGTCTGCAGTTTACGAAAAACTGGCCGGAACCGCCCCGGACCGGGACTCCCTGTCTTGTCGGACATCCCTTTTATACCTTGACGCTCGACGGGGGCGGTTCTTGCCGGTTCGGCCCACCCAGGGCCCGTTATAGGTATAACCTATTCACGCCGAACCGCCAAGAACGTCGAATCACCACCGTCACCTCAATTAGGGGACGAAAAAAGTATGACGCTCGACGGGGGCGGTTCTTGCCGGTTCGGCCCACCCAGGGGCCGGTTATAGGTATAACTCATCCGCGCCGAACCGCCAAGAACGTCGAATGGCCACCGTCACCTGAATTAGGGGACTTAACATACCACCTTTTCCTGATCCATCTCGCAGGCGGTGATGTCCGAGGTGACCTCGAAGATGTCGTAACCCGCCCCCTTGAGGGCGTCGACCACGGCCTGAAGGTCCTCGGCCGTGAAGCGGAGGATGACCTTTTTCTCGTCGCCGCCCTCGATCGACAGGGTGAAGACCCCCATCAGGCACCCGCCGGCCTTCTCGGCCGCCGCCGCGATCCGCCCCAGGGTGCCCGCCTCGATCTTCATCGGCGCCAGGGTGATCCCCCGCCACGACTCCTCGGTGCCCAGGATCTGGGCCAGGGCCCGGGAGATCTCGTACTCGGTGATGACGCCCACGAGGTGCTTGCCGTCCATGACCGGGAAGAAGCTGACCTGCTTCTGCCGGCCGTAGATCATGCTGTACTCGACCGTGTCGTTCTGGGAGACGGTCTCGGGCATCCGGCGCATGACGTCCTTGACCTTGAGGTGGTTGACGAAGTAGTCCACCTCATGGATGTTCTGGGTCCGGGCCACCTGGGCCGCCGCCTCGGCCATGCCCTTGCGGGTCAACACGCCGCGCAATCGACCGTCGTCCACGACGCACAAATACCTCAACCGCTTGTCCTGGATCAACCGTTGGGCCTCGGTGACCGGCGTGTCGCCGGCCACGGTGATCGGGTCAGGTTCCATCCAGTTGCTAATGATCATTTTTTCCCCCTCAAGTGACCCGCCTCTTGGGCCAGCTTGACGGCCATGACCGTCATGGCGTTGTGGATTCGGCCGTCCTCGATCATGCGGTCCACCTCTTCGGGGTGAGCCAGGACGACCTCGAGGTCTTCGCCGGCGTCAAGCGTCGTCTCGCCCTCGAGTTCGACGTCCAGGGCAACGAAGAACCGGGCCCGACAGGCCAACAAGGCCGGCTGGGGCAAGAGGTCGAGCAGGTGGACCAAGA
>JAHJDS010000435.1 GCA_018812395.1 Pseudomonadota bacterium | reverse complement strand
TATCAACCTGGATCAATACTTCCGGTTCATCGAGAGTTGTCACCGTCTAGACATCGCCGTGTGGGTTTTCGCCATGGTCAGCTTTCCCGATGAGACAGAGGAAGACGCCTGGGAGACGCTACGTGTGCTGAAGGAATCGGCCCCCTACATTTACAAGCCGGCGGTCCAACTGACCCGCGTCTACCCCGACGCGGCCATGCATGACATCGCCCGTCGGCGCGGCCTGCTCCCCGAGGACTTCGACTGGTTCCGTCCCTACCGGAACCGGTTGAGCCCCCTGTTCGGCGGCGCCACCGGAGCCCAAAGCAACATCGGCGACAATATCCCCTTCTACCTCGAGGCCCTGGACGTCGATTTCCTACAGCACTATTTCCGTCAAGTGGACCGGATGCTACGGGAGAAGTACACCTACCTTAACGACTACCTGGGCACCATCCGCGCCACCCTGGGGCGAACCTTGTTCGACTGGAAGAACGAGGGGCTGGCCAAGAAAATGGGCCGGGTTTCCAAGGCCATTACCAGTCTGCCCCACCTGCGGTCATTCCGGACGGCGCCGTCCAAAGACACCGGGGAGAAATGATCGATCATCGTGGGGCCCAGAGAGGGAGGATGTGGTGAAGCTGGACCTGCCCGTTCGGACGTCGAAACCCCGGGCAACCGGGATATCGAACTTGGTGGATCCAGGTTACGGCCTGGGCCAGTTGGAGGATGTGTTGTCCTTCACTCATCCCTTCGTGGATATCGTCAAGCTGGGCTGGGGCTCGGCCTACCTGACGGCCAATCTCAAGGCCAAAGTGGACCTGCTGGCGCGATTCGACATTCGGACCTGTCCGGGCGGGATGATGTTCGAGGTCGCGTGGTGGCAGGGACAGGTGGAGCCCTACGTCGACTTTCTGCAGTCGCACGGCATCGACCTGGTGGAGGTCTCCAACGGGTCGCTGCCCGTGACCGAAGAAGACAAACACCGGATGATCGAGTTCTTTGCCGCACGAGGCTTCACCGTTCTGGCCGAGGTGGGCAGCAAGGACGTGACCGTGGACAGTCCACCCGAGACCTGGGTTCGGCTGGTCAAGGACGATCTGGCCGCCGGGGCGTGGAAGGTCATTGTCGAGGGTCGGGCTGACGCCAGCGCGGGCGTGTACCGGTCCGACGGAACCGTCAAGGACGATTTGATCGAGGCCCTCTTGGGAGCGGACATTGGGGAGGACAATCTGATTTTCGAGGCGCCCCACAAGCCACAGGTGGCCTACTTCGTCAATCGAGTCGGACCCAACGTCAACATCGGCAACATTCCCCTCGAAGAGGCGCTCAACGTGGAGACCTTGCGCCTTGGTCTGCGGGGGGACACGGCCCGCCGGTTCTTCGTCAACGGAGGCGGAGCCTCATGAGCCGGCAGGTCGACATCTGGAAGGGCCAATTCGGCGAC
This sequence comes from Pseudomonadota bacterium, assembly GCA_018812395.1. Classification (GTDB taxonomy): domain Bacteria; phylum Desulfobacterota; class Desulfarculia; order Desulfarculales; family JAHJDS01; genus JAHJDS01. The sequence continues at coordinate 2,664 of JAHJDS010000435.1, read as the reverse complement.
GACTACACCGCGCGTTGCGACCGCGAGCCCAATGCCGCCCGGCGCGAGGTGTTGACGCGGGCCCTGGACATTTCCCGTCCCCGGCGAATATTGGACATCGGGTCCAACACCGGCCGTCTCCTCCAAGTCGTCCGGTCCGGGGGCGAGTTCAAGCGTTTCGGCCTGGAACCCAATAAAAAGGCGATTCGCCTCGCCCAATCCCGGCTGCCCGACGTCGGTCTGGTCGAGGGCACGACCGCGAAACTGCCCTTTAAGGACCGCGCCTTCGATCTGGTCTACACCTTTGGCGTGCTCATCCACATCGCCCCGGCCGAGATCGCGTCCAACCTGCGGGAGATTGTCCGGGTCTGTCGGGGGTACGTCCTGTTCTATGAGTATTACGCCGAGGACTGGACCGAAATCGATTATCGTGGCCAAGACCGATTTCTGTGGAAAACGGACTACCGCCGGGAGTATCTGGCGGCCTGTCCGGAACTCGAAGAGGTCCAGTTCGAACTCGTCCCCTTGGAAGACGGATTGTTCGACAGCTGGGGGCTGCTTCGGGTGGGTTCCCCGGCGGCATGGTGAAAGCTTGAACAACGCGAACGATATTCGGGTCGTGGTCATGGGCTGCGGCTCGATCGGCCGGCGTCACGCCCGACTCCTGGTCGAGCGCCTCGATCCCACGCAGGTGCATGTCATGGACGTGGACCCGGGCCGTTCGTCGGACCTTGGCCAGGCGCTGGGTGTTTCCCCGGTCGCACAACTGCCTCCTCTCGGGCGCGGTGAAGTGGGTTTGGCTTTGGTTTGCACCCCCCATCAGACCCACGTTCCCTTGGCCCTGGTCGCGGCCCGGGCGGGGTACAACCTGTTTATCGAAAAACCGCTGTGCCTGGAACCGTCCGAGGCGGACGAGTTGATCGCCGAGGTCGACCGTCGTCAGTTGGTGGCCCTGGTCGGGGCCAATATGAGGTGGCACCCGGCCATCCGGTGGCTGGGAGAACTGGCCGCCGCCGGGACGCTGGGCGATATTTACTCCGCCCGCCTCCACTTCGGCCAGTACTTGCCTGACTGGCGGCCCGGGGCGGACTATCGTCGGATCTACAGCGCCCGGGCGGACGAGGGGGGCGGCATCCTGATGGACTCCATTCACGAACTGGACTATATCACGGCCCTGATGGGACCGGCGGTCGAACTGACCGCCCACGCGGTCAAGGTCAGCGACCTGGAGATCGACGTCGAGGACCTGGCTGAGGTGACCCTCGTCTTTGACCGCGGACGTTCGGCTCAGATCCATTTGGACAGCCTCGACCGGTTCAAACGCCGCTCCTGCCAACTGATCGGCAGTCGGGCCACGGCCCTGTGGGAGGGCTGGGATCGCTTCCCGGAAACGGCCCACTTCGGCCTGTGGCGAGCGGAGATTGAACGGTGGGAGCACTGGACCGAAACAGTGGACGGTGACGACATGTTTCGGGCCCAACGTGACCACTTGTTGGACTGTCTTCACGGTCGCGCCGAACCGAGGCTGTCACTGAGAGGGGCGGCTCACGACGTGACGCTGGTTCTGGCGGCCAAGCGGGCGGCGGCCGAACGGATCTGGATCCAAGTCCCGCCGCCGGATGGGGAGCCCCAACAATGAAGGCTCGCTACATTGCCGTAGTCCCGGCCCGGGCCGGCTCGACCCGACTGCCGGGCAAGAACACGCGCCCCTTTTTCGGTAAGCCGTTGGTGACCTACACCTTGGAGGCGGCCCGGGAGGCGGGTGTTTTTGACGAGGTGGTGGTGACCTCGGACGATCCGCGGGTCCTCGAGATCGCCGCCGGGATGAATTGCCGTCCCCTCGAACGTCCGGCCCATTTGGCCACGTCGACGACCAAGATGAGCGAGGTCCTGGTTCATTTATTCGACCAGCCGGCTTACCGCGGCGTGGACACCTTTTGTTTGCTGTTGGTGACTACGCCGCTCAGGACGGCCGCGGACATCGTCGAGTCCCAGTCCTTGCTGGAACGGGAGCGGGCCGTGGTGGTCATGGGAGTCAGCGAGTTCGAAGTGCATCCTTACTTCGGGGTATGGCAGGACGAGTCCGGACGATGGGTTCGGGTCCACGAGGGTGTGACCCTGGGGCCCAGCCAGTTTTTCCCCAAGATGTACGCCGATAACGGCGCGGTCTACTGGTGCCGGACGGTCGACTATCTGCGCGAGAAGCAGTTGTTTTCGTCAAACCTGGCGATTTATCCCATGCCCCGCTGGAAATCGGTGGACATCGACACCATCGACGATTGGGAACTGGCCGAGTTTTTTTATCGGAAACACGTGTTGGGGGAAAAAGGTGCGGACTCCGCGTGACGGCGTGACAGCCTCGGAGGACCTCCGGGACAAATCCCTGGGGTTGATCCCCGGGGCGTCACAGACTTTTTCCAAGGCCCCGCGGACTTTCGTGCAGGGCGTGGCCCCGGTCTTTTTTCAGCGAGGGAAGGGCGGGCGCGTCTGGGACCTGGACGGTCACGAATATATCGACTACGTCCTGGGATTGGGCTCGATCATTCTAGGGTACGATGACCGTGATTTCGAAGAAGCAGTCTGCGCTCAGATCCGGGACGGGGTCAACTTCGGACTGCCACATCCCCTGGAGTACGAGGTCGCCGAGCGGCTGGCGGCCCACATCCCTTGCTCCGAAATGGTCCG
>JAHJDS010000434.1 GCA_018812395.1 Pseudomonadota bacterium | reverse complement strand
TCTCCATCTTGGTCAGATAGTCGGTGATGGCCATCAGGCCGAAGGACTGGGCCTGGGTGCCCCGCCACCGCCCGGCCCGGGCCCCGGCCAGGAGCCACCGGACCAGCTTGTGGGTGTTTTCCTCCTCGGGCTTGAGTTGCACCAGGGCGACCAACACCGCCGCGTTGTCGCGGATCGAAGAGTACATGATCTGTTTGAGATAGCCCTCGCTGACGGTGGTGAACGACATCCCGCCCGTGGTGAACGAGGCGAAGCCGTACAGCCGGTCCAGCGTCTGTTTGAGGGCGCCGGCCCGGCTGCCGGCCCGCTTAAGGGCCAGGGCCAGATGCGCCAGGCCGAAGGGCGTCATCCGCTCCCGGGCCTCGAGCACCGGCTCGATGAGGTTGTCGATGGGCTGGCCGGCCCCGGCCAATACGGCCAGGGCGTAGGCCCGGGTGTTGGCCTTGCTGGCCGGGCTGTACCAGGTGGGGAACACCTTGTGGGTCAGTACCCGGCGCAGGTAGCGCAGCCCCTTGTGGTAGACGGCCAGGTCGACCTCGAGGCCGGCCTTCTTGAACCTGGTCAGCATGTCCATGACATAGGTCGACAGGAACGGGCTCGACCGGACCATGCTCGGCCAGAACACGAACCCGCCGTCGTAGCGCTGGAACTTGGGCAGTTGGCCGAAGTAATCGGTCAGCCTGCCCCTGACCTTGGCCGGATCGAGTCCGGTCGCCCCCAGCCGGTCGCCCCACTTGAGATACAGGGCGTAGGCCACGGCCCGCGAGGTGCGCTGCTCGAGGCAGTCGTAGGGATAGGCGTACAACTTCCGGAAGGGCTGGTTGAGCTGCCCGACCAGGGAGGGGGCCACGATCAGCTCCAGGCCGCCCCGGTCGAGGAACACGCCGCGCGGCACCTTGATGGCCAGTCGGCCCGAGGGACCCTTGATGACGGCGTAATTGGCCTCGACGGTCACCTCCTCGGGGGTCTGGACCGGCAGGCTCCACTGGGCGGCGTCGGTCTCGGCGGCCATCTTGGCCCCGAAGGTGACCGTCACCTTTTGGCCCGCCAGGGCCCGGGCCCTAAAGCCCACCTCCTGGGAGGCGCCGTGGGCCAGGACGATGGTCTTGGTCGGCTTCTCCAGCAGCTCGAGCCCCTCGGCCCTGATGGTGACCGCGACCGGGCCCTTTTTCCCGGTCCGGTTGATGACCACCACCGAGGCCACGAACTCGTCGCCGATGGTCAGGAAGTTGGGTAACGCCGGGGTGAGCAAGATGGGCTTGCTGACCCGGATGTTGGTCCGGCCGGTGCCGAAGCGGTCCCGCTTGGTGCAGGCCACGGCCAGGATCCTAAACGAGGTCAGGTTGTCGGGCAGCTTGAAGCTGACCTTGGCCCGGCCGTCGGGGCCGGAGACCACGGCCGGGGCCCAGAAGGCGGCCGGCCGGAAGTCTTTGCGAATCTTGGCCCGGATCGGACCGCCGCCCGAGCCCAGGATCTGCCCCTTCTTGCCGAAGTGACGCCGGCCGATGAGGTGGATCCGGTTGTCGGTGGTCGCCACCCGGAGGGGCCGGCTGCGGAAGAAGTACTCGTAGGGATCATACCCCGAGGCCGCGACCAGCAGGAACACGGCCTCGTCCACGGCCAGGACGGCCATCTCGGCCCGGACCGGCCGGCCGGCGTGATCCACCACCCGCAGATCGACGTTGACCCGCTTGGCGGGGCGGTACTCCTGCCGATCGGTCTTGACGCTCACCTTGAGCTTGTGATGCCCACTCCTGACCTTCATCTTGGCGTAGCCGACCTTGAAGGCCGGCTTGCCCAGGTCCACGCCGCCCTTGCCCGTCTTCTTCGAGATCCGGCCCCGGACCAGGATCACGGACACGAAGATGTTGGGCGCGTCGGCGGGCCTGATCTTGACGTTGACCACGGCCGCGGCCGAATCCAGCTTTTGGAGCCGCTGGCGCATGACCCCGTCGCGCTCGACGGTGATCAGGGCCCAGCACTTACCGAGCGGGTTCTTGACCAGGAGCCGGGCGGTCTGGCCGGGGGCGTAGGTCTTCTTGTCGGCGATGACGTCGATCCGGTCGTGATCGTAGCGCTGCCAGCCGGCCACGCCCGAGCCGAAGGCGTAGAAGCGCATCGAGGCGGCCACCTTCCTCCCGGCCTTGTCCTGTGATTCGGCGACGATGATGTAGGTCCCAGGGCGTTGGGGCGTCAGCTCGGCCGTCAGCGGTTGGGCGCCGGTGGTCACCATCTTGGTCTGTTCAATGGTGTTCTTGATCTTGGTCTCGTAGCGGTAGAACCCGCCCACGCCGCGCTTGCGGACCACAAGCCACACCCGCCGGATCAGACTCAGCTTGACCGGGGCCCCGACGCGGACCTGATTGTCAATGGTCACCGCCAACAACTTGAACTTGGCCGCCTGGCCGGCCCTGACCATGGACTCGCCGGTCTTGAGTCCCAGGTAGAAGGCGGCCGGGTGGAGGAGGACCCCTTTGCGGCCGGAGATGTAACGGCCGTCGTCGCCGCGGACCGCGACCTCGGCCGTGATCCGGGCCGGCCCCTTGATCGGTTTGTCCGCCACCTTGTAGCTGAACTTGCCCCGGCCCTGGGCGCTGGTGGCCAGGGTCTTGGCGGTCAGCGTCCGGCGGCGCTCCACGGTGTAATCCTCCTGTCGGGCGAAGTCGGTGGTCACGTAGCCACCGAGCTTCTCCGGCCGCCAGGAGGTGGGGG
>JAHJDS010000433.1 GCA_018812395.1 Pseudomonadota bacterium | reverse complement strand
GACCAAGGCTCGAGCCACCTTGACCCGCCCCTTGAGCACGGCCAGGTGCAGGGCCGTCAGACCTCGCCGCTCGGCGGCGTCGATCCGTGCCCCGCTGGCCAGGAGCAGCCTCACCACCTGTTGGTGACCGCCCAGGGCGGCCAGATGCAAGGGGGTCACGCCCACGGGGTTGGGGGCGTTGACCGGGGCGCCACCGGACACCAGCAGTCTGACCACCGCCACGTGCCCCTTGCCCGCGGCCAGGTGCAGGGGCGTGACCTCCGGACGGCGACTGGCGGCGGCCTCGGCCCCCTTTTCCAGGAGGAGCTTGACCAGGCCGGCGTGTCCCCGGAGGGCGGCCAGGTGCAGCGGCGTCAGCCGGCGCTTGAACTTGAGGTCGAGTTTCGCCCCCCGGGCGATGAGGAATCGGGCCATGGCCAGCCGGCCCTGGCCGGCGGCCCGGTGCAGGGCGGTCGCCCCCTGGGCGTCGGTCCGGTTGACGCCGGCGCCCCGTTTCACCAGCCACTTGACCAGGGCCAGATGTCCCTTGCCCGCGGCCACGTGCAAGGCGGTCTCCCGACCCTTGTTGGCGGCGTTGACCTTGGCCCCTCGTAAGACCAGCAGGCGGGCCGCGCCCAGGTCCCCCTGGGAGGCGGCCACCTGGAGGGGGGTGATGCCCCGACCGTCAGGGGCGTCCACCGGCGCCCCTTTGGCCAGGAGCCGCTCGATGACCTTGATCTGGCCGCTGGCCGCGGCGGCGTGAAGCGGGGACCGCCCCTTTTGGTCCCGGGCGTCCACCCGGGCCCCCTTGGCCAGGAGCAGATTCACCATCGCCACGTGCCCCGCCCCGGCGGCCAGGTGCAGCGGCGTCAAGCCCTTTTTAGGCCCGGCGTCGAGGCGGGCCCCGGAGGCCAGGAGCAGCTCGAGCGTCTCGATCCGGCCCAGGGCGGCGGCCAGGTGGAGCGGGGTCCGGCCCAGCTTGTCGGCCTCGTTCGGTCGAGCGCCCTTTTTTAGTAGCAAGCTCATGGCCACGGGACGCTCGGCCAGGGCGGCGTAGTGAAGGGCCGTGGCCCCGTCCTTGTCCCGATGATTCACCCGGGCCCCCCGCTTCAGCAGGAGCCGAACCACGGCCCCGTATCCCCGCCCGGCCGCGGCCATCAGGGCCGTCCAATGGCGCTTGTTGGCCGCCTTGACGTCGGCCCCGTTCTTGATCAGCCATTCGATCTCGGCCACCGGCGGATCGGGCCGGAAGACCTTTCTGCCTCCCGAGCCGACCGGCAGCCCGGCGCAGGCGTCGATCAGGGGCGTGTCCCCGGCCGGGTTGCGAGCCTTGACCGCCGTGGGGTGGGCCGCCAGGACCAGCTTGGCCGCGTCCAGACCGTGGCGCAGCGCGACAAAGATGTCCGTCGGTCGGAGCATGGCCTTGATTCGGTCCAACCCCTGCCGGGCCCGGGCGTGAGAGGGGAACTGGGCCAGCACCTTCTGGAAGAGCCGCCAGGCCGAGAAGAGGTCTCGTCCCTCGAGGTCTTCCTCGGCCCGGGTCAGGTCGACCTCGACTCGCCTTTTCAGGTCGGTCAGGGCGGCCAGCCCCTTTTTGGCCGCGGCGTTGTCCTGGTCCAGATCGAGGACCCGGCCGAACAACTTGGCGGCCTGAATCGGGCGCCGGGCTTCCTGGGCGCGTCGGGCCTGATCCAGCAGGCCTTGGACGCGGGTCATGATTTGTGCAATGCGTTTGAGTTCGGCGCGGGCCGCCAGGTTCTTGGGATCGACGACCAGCAGGTTTTTGAATATCTTCTCGGCCAGTAAGGGTCGTTTTCGGTCGATGGCCTGACGGCCGTGGCGCAGGTACTGCTTGAGTTTGTCCTCGTGGCGCGTCGTCCGGCGGCGGCGGTCGAAGATGGCGAACCAGAGTTGTTTGGCTTGGATATTGTCCCGGTCGACCTTGAGCGCTCGACGAACCAGCTCGCCGGCCTCGTCCAGCCGTCCGGCGCTGATGGCGGTCCGGGCCTGGCTCAGAAAGGCGGCGACCTGCTCGGTCCGGTGGGCCGAGCCGCCCAGCAGAATGAATTTGACGGCCAGCAGCACCACGATCAGGGCCACCAGGCCCAGGGCCAGTTGCCCGCCCAGCCGTAGCCAGGACCGACCGGCGCCGTCGGTCCGGACCGGAGGAACCGGCGCTCCCGGCGTGAGAGTGGCCTCCGGTGCGGCCGGTCGGCCCGGGGGCCCCTGGGCGGCCTCGATCAGCGCGTCCCTAAATTCGGCGGCGTTCCGGAAACGATCGCCCGGCGACGGTCCCAAAGCCCGGGCCGTCACCCGGTCCACGCCTACGGGCAGGCCGGGGACGATCTCGCCGGGCAGCGGAAACCGACCCCGCGGCCGTTGGCCGGTCAGCATCTCGTAAAAAATCACCCCCGCGGCGTACAGGTCCGTGGCCGGCCCCACGCCCCGCTCCCCGGCGACTTGCTCCGGGGACAGGTACCGGGCCGTGCCCAACCCCTGGGCCGTGGTCGTGAAGAGGGCCGGAGACAAGACGTCGGCCGTGCCGAAGTCGGTCAGCTTGACCAGGGGCGCGGACGCCTCGCCGCCGACGAGGATGTTCTCCGGTTTGAGGTCGGTGTGCGTTCGCCGGTGATGGGCGTACTCCAACGCCTCCAAGACCGGGGACACCACGGCCAGGGCCTCGTCCAGAGTGAACCGGCGACCCTCGGCCGCGCGCCTGTTCATGATCTCCCGGAGAGACGGGGCGGGGAAATATTCGGAAATCACGAAGGTCCAGTCGCCCTCGCCTCCCAGGTCAAAGACGGACACTACCCCGGGATGGGTCAGGTCCTGGTTGATCCGAACGACTTCGGTCAATCGCTCCAAATAGGCCGGCCGGCGGCGGAGCGCCGGGTAGAAAATTTTGAGGGCCGTTTCCTTGCCGCCAAGCTCTCGGTCCCGGGCCAGGTGGACCACCCCCAACGAGCCCCGGCCCAATTCCCGGACCAGCTCGAACCGCCCGGCCAAGACCTGACCCGTCTCGAACAATCCCCGCTGGGCCGGAGCCGGGCCGTCGGTCTTGCCCGCGGCCTGGCCCGGACCACCGCCCAGGTCACGGCCGCACCCTTGGCAGGACGAGGCGCGTTCCGGATTGTCGGACAGACAGTGGGGGCAGATCACTTGGTTCCCCAGGATAAATTTCGCTCCTAACATAGCTCGCCGGGGTGGGGGAAAGCAAGCCGTCCGGGCCCGGCCGGCGGCCAATCGCGCCGAAGACGTCCGGTTCGATCCGGAGGGTTGGCCCTATCGAAAAAGTCCTATTTAAATCTGTCCTGCAGTCTAATCGCCGCCCGGGGATCGACGCCCCGGTCCCGAAGCGGCCGGTCCACCCCTTCGAGTACGGCCTGGTCGTAGGGTCGGCCCGGGGCCCGGTGGATGACACCCAGCGGGATCCGGTCGCCGGTCGTCATGGTCAACTCCAGGGCGGCCATCTGGTCCTCGGGGTCGTAGGCGTCGTCCAGTTCGTAGCAGTGCTGCTCGTAAAACTGGTAGGTGTGGACCTTGTCCCAGGTGACGCAGGGCTGGAGGGCGTTGATCAGCGCCAGGCCGGGGTGCTTGATGCCGGCGGCGATGAGCCCGGCCAAGTGCTCCTGGCGGGCGCTCAACCCTTGGGCGACAAAGGTACAACCCTGGGACACGGCCAGGGACAGGGGGTTGAGCGGACGGGCGTACAGGCCGCGCGGCTGGAGCGCGGTATGCAGGCCGTAGTCCGTGGTCGGCGAGGCCTGGCCCTTGGTCAGGCCGTAGGTCTTGTTGTCGTGGACCACTAGCGTCAGGTCCACGTCGCGGCGAATGGCGTGCAGCAGGTGGTTGCCCCCCTCGCCGTAGGCCCCGCCGTCGCCGGCGTGGACGATGACGACCAGGTCGTCCGCGGCGATCTTGGCGGCCTCGACCATGGCCACCTCCCGGCCGTGCAGGCCCTCGAGGGCGTTGCAATTAAGGTAGTGGGGCAGCTTGGGGCCCTGGCCGATCCCGCTCAGGATCATCACCTGGTGCGGCTCGAGACCGACGTCCACCAGGGCCTTTTTCAAAGCGTCGAGAATGCCGAAGTTGCCGCAGCCCGGACACCAGCCGATATCGGCCTGGCGGTGGTAGGACTCGATCGAAGGGCTCACGGCGCCACCTCCCTTCGCAGCCGGTCCACCAGCTCACTGACGCTCAGGGGCCGGCCGTCGTGGCGGGTGATCAGGGCGTCCACCGGCCGGAGGGTCAACTCGCGCCAAAGATCGGCCAGGTATCCGCCGACGCTGTTTTCCACGGCGATAATTTTCGTCGCCCCCTGGGCCAACGGCGCCACCATGTCCTCGGACAGGGGCCACAGCCACCGGAGATGGAGATGGGCCGGCCGGGTCCCGGTCTCTTCGGCCAGGAGGTCCAGGGCCTCGGCCAGGCTCGCGTACGACGAGCCCCAGCTGAGCACCAGGGCGTTGCCTTCGACCCGGCCCTCGACCTCGGGGGCCCAAACGGCCTCGAGGACCGTCCGGTTCTTGGCGAGGCGTTTTTGGGCCATCCGGTCGGCCACCCCCTGGTCCTCGGTGTAGTGCCCGGCCTCGTCATGGACGTGGGAGTCGGCCACGATCAGCTTGGTCGAGACGCCGGGCGCGGCCAGGGGCGAGACGCCGGTGTCGGTCAGTTCGTACCGGCCGTAGGTCTCTCTGGCCTCCAACTCGTCGCGGGTGAGATAGTACCGGCTCGTGGGTAGGTCGTCGGCAATAAAGGGATCGACCGTGGCCGTGCTGTCCTGAAGGAGTTGATCGGTCAGGATGAACACCGGCACCTGGAAGCGCTCGGCCAGGTCAAAGGCCTGGGCCGTCAGGGCGAAGTTGTCGGCCACGTCTTGCGGGGCGAGGATGATCCGGGGGAAAAAACCGTGTCCCGCGAACCGGACCAGGCCCAGGTCCCCCTGGGCAGTGCGGGTGGCCAGGCCGGTGGCCGGTCCGGGGCGCTGGGCCAGGGCGATCACCGCCGGGGCCTCGATACAGCCCAGCAGCGACACCCCCTCCATCATCAAACACAGGCCCCCGCCCGAGGTGGCGGTCATGGCCCGGGCCCCGGCGTAGGCCGCGCCGGCGACCATGTTGATGGCGGCCACCTCGTCCTCGGCCTGCTCGGTGACGATGCCGGCTTCGGCCCCCCAGGCGGACAGGTTGGTGATGATCGCCGTGGAGGGACTCATCGGGTAGGCGGCCATGAAGGTCACGCCGCCGGCCACGGCGCCCAGGGAGAGGGCCTGGTGACCGGCCAGCCACAGCCGCTCGGCCGAGGCGTCTCCGTCAGGCAGCTTGAATCCGGCCCCGTCGGTCCAGGCTGAGGCCGCCTCGTATCCAACGGCCACGGCCCGGCGATTGATCTCGATCAGTTTCTCCCGGCCGGCGAAGTGTTGGGCCACGGCCTCGGCCACGGGACCCTGGTCCAGGCCCAGCCAGCAGCAGACCGCGGCCACGCCGACCGTGCCCGCGGCGGCTTTGGCCCCCGCCTGGGCGGCGATGTCGGTCAGAAAAAAGGGCGCGGCCCGGGGGTGGCCCCAGTTCTCGGCCCCGACCACCACCGCCCCTTCGCGACCGCCGTAGGCCTCGAGCGACTCCTTTGACAGGGCGACCAGAACTTCGTAGTCCTCGACCACGCCCTCGAGGGGTCGGTCGGCCAAGCGCATCTGCGTAAAATTGAGCCCGCCGCGGATCCGCGACTCGGCGTCGGTGTAACCGTAGGCGAACCGGCCGCTGCGGGTCACGGCCAGGCCCAAGAGATCGGCCGCGGTCTGGACTCCCTGGCCGGCCGCCCCGGCCAGGCGCACTCTGACTTCCACTCGTCACCTCCGGACTGACATGGCCGCGGCCGGGCGTCGATCAGGTCATCGTGTCCAGCAGTTGGCCCAGGTGCTTCAGATGTTCCCGTTCGTCCCCTGCCAGGGTCATCACCGTGTCCTTCAGGCCCGGCTCGGCGGCCATCTGGGCGAAGCGCAAATACAGGTCCAGGGCCTGGGTCTCGATGGCCATGGCCAGCATGACCACCTCGGCCGGGCCGTCCAGGGCCGGGCGGTAGTGCCCCAAAAACTCCTCGGTGGTCAGGCCGCCCTCGAGGTATTTGGTCTCGATCTCCGCCTCGAACTCCTCGATCGAGCCGGCCCCCGGATTGACCGCCTGAAAGAGTTTGTAGATGCGTTGCTGGTGCTTGTCCTCGACATCGGCCAGGGTCAGGAACAGCTCGGCCGCCTCGCGGGAGTCCATCTGGTGGCTCGTGGCCCGGTAGAACTCCTGGAGACCCTTCTCCTGGGAGTAGGCCCAGATCAGGAAGTCGGTCTCGGTCTCGTCGCCCGTCATTTCGATCAGCCCGGTCTCGGGGGGACCGAAGGCCTCGGCCCCCTCCCAGGCCTTGAGGCCGCCCATGAGATTGTAGACCTCTCTGAAACCGCGGCCGGACAGATACTGGGCCGCGACCCGGCTCCGGCCGCCGATGGCGCAGTAGGCGACCGTCGGTTTGTCCGGGTCCAGTTCCTTGATGCGATCCGAGACGTCGGTCACCGGGATCAACCTGGCCCCGGGCAGGTGGCCCGCCTCGTACTCCCCGGGTTCGCGGACGTCGAGCAGGGTGTAATCCCCTTGAGAACGCTCGTCCATGAATCGCCGGAGTTCCTCGGGCGTCATCTTGGCCACCGGGGTCAGGAATTGCTTCCACTTCATGCCCCATCCCTCCTAATTCAACTCGTCTAGCGGACCGGTTTGGTGAACGGCATGATCAGGAGGCGGCCCAAGCCCACCTGATCGAAACGGGGGTAGGCCCCCACGCCGATGCGGATCCGGTCCTGATCCACGCCAATGGTCATGGTCCCGAAAATCCGATCCCAAAAGGAGAAGATGGTGCCGTAATTACTGTCGCGCTCCTTGATGACCACCGAGTGGTGAATCCGGTGCATGGACGGCGGCACCGAGAACAGCCACCACACCCGCTCGAACCGCCAGGGCACCTTGAGCGAGCTGTGGTGAAACTGGGCCGAGACGAGCAGCAGGCTCTCGAACAAGAAGACCATGAACAGATCGGCCCCGATGAGATAGATCAGGCCCATCTTGATCACCACCGAGATGGCCAGCTCGCCCAGGTGGAACCGGGTCGCGGTCGAGACGTCCATGTTCAAATCGGCGTGGTGCACCCGGTGGAAGCGCCACAGCAGGGGCATCTCGTGGTTGAGCAGGTGCCAGACGTAGAGCACGAAGTCGAGGAAGGCCACGGCCAGGACCACCTTCAGCCAGTAGGGGATGGCCCAGAGGTGAAGAATTCCGATCTGATGTTTAGTGACGTAGGCGGTCGTGCCGGCCAGGGCCGTGGCAAAGACCAGGGTCAACACGACGTTGTTAAAGGCGGTCAGGCCGATGTTGTGGACCCAGCGCCGGGTCTTGGAGACGGTGGGTTTGCGGTAGGGGACGCTCAGCTCCAGGGCCAGAAAAAACAAGAGGGCCCCCACGCCCAGTCCGGCGCGAAGATAGGTCAGGGTCGATTCGGTCAAGGGCGTCCCCCGGGGTGAAAACAACGGCTCGGCCTCCAGTCGTGGGGTATGGTCCTTAACGAGGCCGGTCTTCTCAGGAATGATTGAACTATATCAACCGCCCCCTTAGCTTGCAAGCGAGGCGGGGTCGCTGGTCCGGGTCGGGGAGGCCCCGCCCGGATTGACCCCATGGCCTCCATTGACCGATCCAGGCAGAGAAAGCTATAATCTTTTAGCCATCTGCCGGAGTATCGAGGGGGGTATGAGCCGAATCGCTTACCTGAAAAAGCGCGATCGACTGTCCTGGTGGCTGGTCCGGATCTCGTGGCTGGTGGTCGTCTTGTTTGTCATCGACCTGGCGCTGGTGGCGGCCAGCACGGGCCTGCGTCTTCTTATTCTCGATGTTGTCGGCTCAGTCCAGGCCGGAAGGGAGCTCTCGGCCGGCGCGGTGGAATTCATCAGCCAGGCCGCGACTTGGCTCGGGATCGTGGGCCTGGTGGTCGGCCCATGTCTGGTCATTTTGTTTTGTGGCTGGGTCTGCCAGGCCTACCGGTTGTATAAGTGGCGCGGCGACGCCCGGTACGACCACTCGCCTTTCTGGGCCGTGGCCTACTTCTTCGTGCCCTTTGCCAACTGGTGGATGCCGCCCCTGGTGGTCAGCGAGATGTGGCGGGGCACGGACCCCAAGCAGACCGATCCCAAACAGGCCCGGCAAGGACTGGTCGTCTGGTGGTGGCTGGTCTATGTCCCCCTGCCGCTGGTGGCGACCTACGTCCATAACCGGGCCGGTGCGACCCAGACGCTCCCACAGGTTGCGTCCTTTCTCTGGACCTTGATCGTGGTCGACCTGTGGCACGTCGTGGCGGCGGTGCTGGCCCTGGTCCTGGTCCGGCGGCTGACCCGGCGGATGGTCTACTTCGGGCCGCGGACCCGGCCTTGGCCGAGCGTGGATGAGGTGGTGGCCGATCTGGAGAGGGCCTATCGGCTGCCCAAGACGGTGCTGCCGGTTAACGCCTTCGGCGGCCGGCGCAAATACGGCGGTTGACCGCCGGAAAGGACCGTCATGAATCATCCGCAAAACGAGGTCACTTCGGCCCGGCGGCAATCCCCGCCCCGACCCGGCCGGCGCTCCCAAGCGACCATCGCCCTGCTGGTGGCCAACATCTTGGCCGGCCTGGGTTACCTGCTGTTCATCGCACTAGAAATGGGCAAGCTGCGGCGCGGCGAGCCCAACTTCTACATGACCCCGGAGGAGATCACCCCGGACCTGGCCGCCTACTCGCTGGTGGTGCTGCTCTTTGGGTTGCTAATCATCGTGCTGGCCGTGACGCTGGTGGTCTTTTTCTGCCTGTGGCTCCATCGGGCCTACCGCGTCTTCCGGGACCGCTCGGCCGGACCGGTCCGGTTCACACCGGCCTGGGCCGTGGGCTGGAATTTCATCCCCATCTTCTGGTGGTGGAAACCCTATCAAGTTTTCCGTGAGATGTGGCGCGGCAGTTCGCTCCGGGGGCCGAGCGAACCGCCGGAGACGCCGTGGCTCATCATTTGGTGGTGGGTAATCTGTCTCGTTGTTTGGGCGGAGATGCTGGCCTCGATTGTGTTGAATCTGACGGCCAAGACCTTGGCCGATTACCTCATCGTGGCCGGGCTGGACATGGCCGGGACCATCATCACCCTGGCGGCATACCTCTTGTCTATCGTCGTGATCAGCCGGCTGACCCGGCGGCTGCTGGCCCTGCCCGTCACCCTGCCGGACACGGTGCCAGCTTCACCGATCGAATCACCGAAAAGCCAGGCCGAACGGCCCTCGACCGAATCCTTGGATCCGAGCGGCCGGGCCGGCGACTGATGGTTCCGTCCGTGGACGCCTGCCTTTTCTTTTCTAAAAAGGGCCTGTACCCCGTCGGCCAGGGCGGCGGCGAGATCAGCGCCCATCTGCTGCTCGACGCCCTGGCCCGTCAGGGCGTGGCCGTCGAGGCCCACGGGGCGCTTAACTGGTCCCACAAGGACGAGTTGCTGGGCGCCATCAAAGCGGCCGGCCTGAAACCGGCCGTGGATGAGACCAAGGGCCGGCGGGCGGTGACCTACCAGGCGCCCTATCCGGTCCGTCTCCATGACCTGGCCGATTTTGGCGCCTCCTGCCAAGAGCGTCTGTCCGAGCCTGACCGGGCCGTGGTCCTGCTGCAGGCCGAAGGCTGGCCCGAACTGGTCAGCCCGGTCAAACGATCGGGCCGTGGGTGCGTCGTTTTTATCCACAACGCCGCCGAGATCGAGGCCATCGTCCCGGACCAAGAAGCGTCGATCGATGTCCTGGCCGCGCCGTCGGCCTACCTGGCCGAACTCCTCCGGGAGAAAACCGGCCGGCCGGTGATGATCGTCCCCGCGCCCATCGCCCGGCCGATCATGAACATCGAGACGGAGCCGGCAACGAGGCCGTTCATCACCTTTATCAACCCCATCGAGATCAAGGGCCGCGACGTCTTCTTCGCCCTGGCCCGGGACATGCTGGACGAAAAATTCCTGGTGGTCGAGAACTGGGGAGTCCATCCCCTGACCCGCCGGGTCCTGGCCGCCTATCCCAACGTCACCTCCTGGCCCCGGCAAACGGACATGACCCTGGTCTGGGAGCAAACCCGCCTGTTGATCGTCCCCTCCCAGGTGCCGGAAGCCTTCGGACGGGTGGCCGCCGAGGCCCAGGTCGAGGGCATCCCGGTGGTGGCCAACCGCCTGGGCGGCCTGATCGAGGCCGTGGGCGACGGCGGATTGCTGGTCGATGATTTTTCCGACCCAGGGGCCTGGGTCCGGGCGATCAGCCGGGTGATCAATGATCGAGACCTGTATCAAGAATTGTCCGCCAAGGCCCGTTGCCACCCGGACCGGTTCGAGCCCGCCTCGGTGGCCGATTGTTTCCGGCGTGAGTTGGCGCCACTGCTTGTCCTCGGCGAAAAATCCCGAAAAGGTCCTTGACTCCCCGGGCCGCCTCGTCCATTAATACCGTATTTTCCGAGACCCGAGTCCCAAACCCCGCTTTCCTCGTGGAGCACGATATGAGTCGGTTTTTCGGCGAATTGGACGAAAAATGCGTGACCACCATCAGGATGCTGTCCGTGGACCAGGTCGAGCAGGCCAACTCGGGCCACCCCGGTATGCCCCTGGGCGCGGCGCCCATGGCCTACGTGCTGTGGGACTCGTTCCTCCGGTTCAACCCCCAGGGCCCGGCCTGGCCCAACCGGGACCGGTTCATTTTGTCCGCCGGTCACGGCTCGGCCCTGCAATACTCGCTGCTGCATCTCTTTGGTTATGACCTGCCCCTGGAGGAACTGCGCAACTTCCGCCAGTGGGCGTCCAAAACGCCGGG
>JAHJDS010000432.1 GCA_018812395.1 Pseudomonadota bacterium | reverse complement strand
TCGGCCGAGCGGGCGATGGTCCGGTCGTCGATGTCGGAGATGTTGACCACGTGGGTCACGTCGTAGCCCGAGTAGTCCAGATGGCGGCGCAGCAGATCGGCCACCACGAAGCGCCGGCAATGGCCGATGTGCATCAGGGCGTCGGCCGTGGGGCCGCAGGTGTACATGGTCACCCGGCCCGGGGTCTGGGGCTCGAAATCCTCCTTCTCGAGGCTGAGCGAGTTGAAGAACCGCAGGTGGCGGGGCCGGTCGACCACGAACAGGGGCGTGGACAAATACTTCTCGCCGCCGTCGGGCAACAGGGTGACGACCATCCCCCGGGTCAGGCACCCCGCCACCTGGAGGGCGACGTACATCGCCGCGCCGCTGCTCATGCCCACGAACAGGCCTTCTTCCCGGGCCAGGCGGCGGGCCGTCTCGTAGGCCGGGTCGTCCTCGATGTTGACGATCTGGTCGATCTCGGCCCGGCTGAAGATGCCCGGCTGGTAGGACTCCTTCATGTTCTTGAGGCCCTGGATCTTGTGGCCCAGGTAGGGCTCGACGCCGATGACCGTGACCCCGGGGGCGGTCTCCTTGAAAAAGCGGCTGACGCCCATCAGGGTGCCGGTGGTGCCCATGGTCAGGATGACGTGGGTCACCCGGCCGTCGGTCTGGCGCCAGATCTCGGGGCCGGTGGTCTGGTAGTGGACCCGCCAGTTGGCCGGGTTGTTGAACTGGTCGGGGCAATAGAACCTCTCCGGCTGCTCCCGGGCCAGGGCGTAGGCCTCCTCGATGGCCCCGTCGGTGCCCAGGTGTCCGGGCGTCAGCCGGATGTCGGCCCCCAGGGCCCGGAGCACCCGCCGCCGCTCGGCGCTGACCCCCTCGCTCATGGTCAGCAAGATCCGGTAGCCCTTGATGGCGGCGACCATGGCCAGACCGATGCCGGTGTTGCCGCTGGTGGCCTCCAGAATGGTCTTGGCCGGGGTCAGCTCGCCCGAGGCCTCGGCGGCCTCGATCATGGCCAGGGCGATCCGGTCCTTGACCGAGCCCCCGGGATTGGCCCTTTCCAGCTTGGCCAGAACGGGCACGCCGAGATTGGGAGCCAGCCTGCTAATCGGCACCAGCGGCGTGTCGCCGATCAGATTGAGGACGCCGGGGCGGCTGGGGCTCATCAGGTTCCTTCCCGATCAAAATCGTGGGGTCCGGACCGCGATGAAACACCATACAAAAAGGCCGGCCCACGGGCAAGAGCTTTGTGGACCGACCCGGAGTCACTGGACGTCGCCGGGAAGCGTCCGCGCCACGGACTCTTCCCGGCGACGGGTGGTGTCTACTTGGTCACGATCCGAACCGACAGCGGCCTGGACCGGCCCCACACCTCGGGGGCGTACATCTCGAAGGCCCGCGTCGCCCGGGCGCGGAACCGCCCCGGCACGGCCGCCCGAGCCAGATAGGTGAAGGTGTAGGTCCCGGCCCGCAGGTAGTTGGCAAAGGCCAGCACCCGCCGCTTTCTGATCTCGACGTGCTGCATCCAGCGGCTGTCGAAGTAACCCGCCCCGACCTTGGGCTGGTAGGCCTGGGTCGAGGTCTTGAACCGCCGGTTGATCGGCTCGAGGCCGGCCGGCAGCGGGTCCTCGAGGACGACGAAGTGCCGCGGCGCGGTGATGGTCATGGTCACCGTCACCTGGACCACCTGGCCGCGCTGGAAGGTGGTCTGGGGGACCAGCTTGAGCGGCGGCTCGTTGTCGCCGCCCTCGCCCGGCGCCCGGAGCACGGTGTACTTCCGGCCGACGGTGAAGCCGGCCTGGATGGGTTTGGCCAGGGGTTTCTTGCGGTAGTAGGACAGACGGACCGTGGTGTAGGCCGGCCCGGTGCCGGTCCGGAGCCACTTGAGGACGACCGTTTTGCCCGGCCGCAGCAACTTCATGGCCTGGCTTTTGACGACCGCCTTGGCCGAGTACGAGTCAAAGGCGGCGGTGATGAGCAGATTGTCGTTCAGGAAGCCCTTGAGGGTGAAGTTGGCTTGGCCCTTCTCCATCTTGGTCAG
>JAHJDS010000431.1 GCA_018812395.1 Pseudomonadota bacterium | reverse complement strand
GCGGGGACAGACCCAAAAGCGGTTCGTCTAAAAGCAGCAGCCGCGGCCGGGCCAAAAGGGCCATGGCGATGGCCAGCATCTGCTGCTCGCCCCCGGACAGGAACCCGGCCTTGCGCGATTTCAGCCCCCGAAGCGCCGGGAAGAGGTCCATGGCCTCCTCCTGGCCGGCCCTGAATTCCTTTCGTCCGCCAGGCTGCTGAAAGGCGGCGATTTTGAGGTTTTCGAGGACGTTCGAGTCGGGAAAGATGGGATGTCGCTCCCGGCAGATGACCACCCCCCGCCGGACCCGCTCGTAGGCCGGGACGGACATGAAATCCTCGCCCTCGAAGGTCATCTCCCCCATGATGGTCACCCGCTGGCCGCCGGCCCGTCGCTCCCTGATCTGGTAATCGAGGGTCAGCCCGGCGATGGTGTTTAACAGCGTGGTCTTGCCGGCGCTGTTGGAGCCGATGACCCCGACCATCTGGCCCGACTCGACCTCGAGGGAGAAGTCGTTTAAAGCCAGGGCGTTCTCGTAGAACACCAGCAGGCTATCGATGCTCAGTTGGCTCACCGGAGTCGCGTCCCCTCACTCCTCGGCCGCGCTGCCCAGGTAGGCGCTCTTGACGGCCTCGCTGTCCATAATGCTGCCGGGCGGCCCCTCGGCGATCTTTTCTCCGAAGTTCAGGACCGCCACCCGGTCGGCGATGCGAAACAGTTCCTTGAGGCGGTGCTCGATCATGATGATCGTCTTGCCCTGGACCCGGAGCTTGTCGATGACCGGGACGATGGTCGCCACCTCGGCCAGGGACAGGCCGGAGAAGAGTTCGTCCAGGATGATCAGCTCGGCCTCCAGGGCGATGCACCGGGCCAGTTCGATGCGCTTCAGATAACCGTGGGGCAGTTCAGAGGCGGTCTTGAGGATGACCGCCGAGTCCCGCTCGAAGCCCACCTCCTCCAGTAAATCCTTGGCCACGGCGTCCCGGTCGCCGTACTTGCCCCCCACCCGGCGGCGGACCCGATGGGAGGTCAGGGGGACGATCATGTTCTTGAAGGCCGGCAGCTTGTAAAAGGGGCGGACCATCTGAAAGGTCCGGACCAGCCCCAGGTCGGTCACCCGGTGGGGCGGCCAACCGGTGATGTTTTTGCCCTGGAAAAAGACCTGGCCGGTGGTGGGCTTGACGAAGCCGGAGACCAGGTTGACCAGGGTCGTCTTGCCCGAGCCGTTGGGGCCGATGACGCCCAGGAGTTCCCCCTCCGCCACGGTCAAATCGACCTTGTTCAGGGCCCGAACCCCGCCGAAGTCCTTGGTCAGGTTGGTCGTTTCCAGAATGGGACCGGTCATCGGCTCACCGTCTTCCAGCGCTCGAACTGGTTGTACTTGCGGGCCAGATAGTGGAAGACGCCTTCGGGCAGGACGACCACGAACACGGTCAGCATGACGGCGTAGACCACCACCCGCAGCGTCCCGATGCCCCTCAAAATTTCATAGGCCGGCAGCAGCAAAAAGGCCCCGAGCATGGCCCCGGCAAAGGTGCCCATGCCGCCGACCACGGCCGCGGCGATGGGCAGGATCGAGTAGTCCAGGGCGAACATGGACATGCCGGCCGAGCCCTGGTAGTGAGCCATGACCGCCCCGCAAAAGGCGCCGATGGCCGCAGCCAGAAAGAGGGCCTCGGCCTTTTTGCGGTAGATGTTGATACCCGAGGCCTTGACCGTCTGGTCGTTATCGTGGATGCCGGTCAGGACCAGACCGTAGTCCGAGTTCATCAGCCTTCTCAGGCCGAACAGGCACACCCAGGCGGCGACGATCACCAGGTAGCACTCGAACATCCGCCCCGGCAGGGGCGACAGACCGGGCAGCCCCTGGGTGCCGCCCAAAATAGCCGTGGCCTCGATGATCCGATGAAAAAGCAGAGGGAAAACCAGGGTGATCATCGAGAAGTAGATGCCCCGCAGCCTCAGCACCGGGAGCAGGACCACGGTCGAGGCCAACCCGCCCAGGACCACGGCCGCCGGGATGCTCAGCCACACCGGAAATCCCAAGTAGCTATTAAGGACGCCCGAGGCGTAGGCGCCCAGTCCCACGAACAAGGCCTGGCCCAGGGAAACCATGCCCACCCGGGCCAGCAGGTCCCAACTCAGGGCCAACAAGGCGAAGACGGCCGCCCGCATCAGGACGCCCTGCCAGTAAGCGTCCAAAAAGGGCGGCAGGGCCAACAACACGATGACCGGCAGGGTGCGCGGGGAGATCAGGTACAAGGCCTCCCGCCAGCTGCCCACGGCGTAGACGTCCTCGCTGCGGACCTTGATTCCGCGGTCGATGCGTTCCTTGCGGCGTTGGACGGCGGGCATGACCTAGTGTTTTGTTCCCTAATTCAGGTGACCGTGGATGCTCTACGTTCTTGGCGGTTCGGCGCGAACAACTTATCCACAAAGCGGAAAATTGGTGGGCCGAACCGGCAAGAACTACTCCCGTCGAGTGTACTGCTATTTTGGTCCCGCCACACTAGATCCGCTCCTCGAGTTCCTTGTGCCGGCCGAAAAGCCCCGAGGGCTTGACCACCAACACGGCCAGGATGGCCACCAGAGAGACGATCATCGTCCAGTGGGCGCCGATCAAGGTGGCGGCCGCCGTCTGGGCGTAGCCGATGAGCAGGGCGGCGACGATGACTCCGGCCGTGCTGCCCAGGCCCCCGACGATGCACACCGCCAGGGCGTTGATCAACACTTCATAGCCGTGCTTTTGAATAATGTCCCCCTGGCTGGGCAGGACCAGGACGGCGGCCAGGGCG
>JAHJDS010000593.1 GCA_018812395.1 Pseudomonadota bacterium | reverse complement strand
CTGGCCGTCGGGCTTGGGCGGCTGGCAGGTGCTGTCCGACGAGCGGCAGAACAGGACGCCGTCACAGGTCATGTGATCCAGGGGGTCGCAGGGCCCGTCCTGGCCGGAGATGTTCCAGCACACCTGGCTGGCGCTGTCGCAGATCAGATCTTCGTGGCACTGCGAGGTGGCGCCATCGGTGCAAGTCTGGCCAGCGCTGGACAGCGTCCGGCACTGGCTGAGACCATAATCGCACCACAGCCCGCTTAGGCATTCGGAGTCCAGGATGTTGCAGGGCCCGCCCAGAGCGCTGGGCAGCTGGCAGGTCGAGCCCGTGCCATCCGGACACCAGGTGCCTTCGCTGCACTGGTCGTAGCAGGGTAGGCCCAGACCGGGCAGGTTCTGGCAGGTTCCGGCCACGTCGGTGGAAGGGCGGTGGCAGTAGTCGCTGAGGCAAACCTCGTCGGATCGGCAGGGCTCATTGTTGGCGCGGCGCTGAGCGCAGGCAAAGCTCCAGGTCGCGAGGTCGACCATCAGACAGCCCGTGCCCACCGGGCACTGCCAGTCGCCGGCGCACTCCTCACCAGCCATCACGCGATCGCGACACTGCCCGCGCACGCACACCAGCGAGGAGCTGCACAGCGCGTTGTCTTCGCAGGACTGGCCCTCGGCCCGGTAGGGCTGGCAGGTGCTGGCCTGGGCGCCGCCGCTGACGCAGTACAGGCCGAGCTGGCAGGAGCCCACACCGGACGTGGCACAGGAGGCGTTCATGGCCAGGTCGGCGCGGCAGAGGTCGGAGGCATCACAGTAGGTGCCTGCAATGCAGCTGCGGTCTGCGCAGCTCTCGTTGACGAGGGCGTAGCGCCGACACTGGTCGTGGTTGCACTCGGAGAACAGGCTCCACTCGCAGCGCGAGCTGTCGTCGCAGGTATCGAGACTGCCGATGTCGCAGGCGCTGCCCGCCGGGGTCGCACCGATGAACATGTCGCGGCAGGGCTGGCTCACCCGCAGGTCGCTGTAGGCCGCGCAGCTCGCGCCGTACAGGGTCTCCCAGCAGGTCCTGGCGTCGGCGGCGTCGTAGATGAACTCGCCGCGCGCCACCATGCCGGGCAGGTCGTAGTCGTCGCAGACCTGGCGTTCGCCGGTGATGCAGGGTGCGATGCTGCTGGGCGGCATGACGTAGGCATTGCAGCGCTGGCTGATCTCGCAGCTGATGGTCGCCCAGTTGCTGCAGTAGTTCTGGATGCTCCACGACGGAAACGCGCCCGCCGCATCCTGGCCCGCGGCGTCGGTGTAGACCACGTCGATGCTGCCGCTGTCCGGCTGTCCTTGATCCGGCGCCGCCGCGTCCTGGGAGCTGTCGACGCCACCTCGATCGGTCGCCGCCGCATCACGGCCAGTGTCGGGCACGCCGCCATCGGGGATCAGGCATTGCCCATCGCTGCAGGTCCCGACCGAGCAGGTGCCACAGGAGCGCCCACACACCGGATCGTTGCCACACACGCGGCCGCTGCAGTCGGGCACGCAGGCTGCCACACAGCCCGAGCGATCGATGGACAGGCAATCGCTGGCACAGCGCAGCTCGCCGCTGTCAAAGCCCAGTTCGCGGCAGGTCAGGCTGTCGAAGTCCGGGCCGTCGCAGCGCTCGATGCCCTCGATGTGGTCGTTGCCACAGCTCGGCAGGGGCCCGCAGCCGGTCAGCGCGTAGCCGCCGCAGTTGGCCTGGCAGCTCAGGCTGCCCGGACCGTGGCCCAGGGATTCGCAGCTGGCGCCACCCAGGTCGCTGCCGTCGCAAACCTCGACTCCGGCGCGCTGGTTGTCGCCGCAGCCGCTGGGCGCGGCGCAGCCCTGGCGATCGAAGTCCAGACAGTTCTCGGCGCAGGCCAGGGTGCCGGAGCCAAAGCCCAGGCTGTCGCAGCTCTGACCGTCCAGGTCCGCACCGTCGCACAGCTCGTCGCGCTCCTGGCGCTCGTTGCCGCACACCGCACGCCGCGGCGTCGGTGGCACCTCGTCGGGACCGACGGGGTGAAAGGGGCAGCCCGTGATACCGATCAGCGCCGTCAGGCTCACAATCGCAGCTCGCATGGCAGGTCCTCGTGTGCACTCCAGGAGACGCCGTCCTGTCACGTCTGTCGCACGCTGTCAGTGATGGGAGTCACGCGGCGAAGTGGTCTCGAAGATGCTCGGCAGCCGCGGCCAGGTCCGACGCCACGTGATCGGCGACGGAGAAGTCGT
>JAHJDS010000595.1 GCA_018812395.1 Pseudomonadota bacterium | reverse complement strand
GCCCTCCCCCTCTCCGACCGACCCCGAAAAGTGTATGTTTCGACTCGCGGAGTTTCAAGTGGCGCCAGGAGACGTTGCCCGCCTCGGCTCGGAGCTGGCCGGACGCCCGTGAGGACATCTTGAAAAAGTGGCCTGAGCGAAAGGCCAATGCACGGGTCAGGCTGGAGGCTTTGATGAACAGAGTCAGGAGCCTCTGACCCGTCAGTCCCGGTCCTGCTCGCGCTTCTTGCGCTTCTTGCGGGGAGCGGGGCCCTCGTCCTGGACCACCACCTCGTCGAGCAGGTCCATGGCTTCCTCGAAGCCCAGTCCCCTGCTCTCGAACCGGCTCAGCCTCTCCACCGCTTGCTCCGACTCCCTGTCGAGTCTTTCGAGACCCTGCTCGAGACCATCGAGGTCCTTGCTCAGCCTCTCCTTGAAGCCGCCATCCTCGCCGGCTCCTCTTTCCTTCGCCGGCGTCAGAGCTCCTAGACCCTGAACCCGGGCGATCAGCTTCTGAGACTGAGCTTCCAGCGAGTAGAACCCGCCCTTCAACCTCAGCCTCTCCCCGTTCAAGGGATTCTCAATGGCGAGGTAGCCCTCGCCCTTCCTGGTCACCCGAAAACCACTCTTCTCCAGCTCGGCTATGACCTCATCCCGCCCTGGCGTGCGGCCGAGCTGCCTCTCGACATGTCGGGTCACCAGCTCCCTGGCCTGGTTGCGTGACTCCGCCCTCGCCACAACGCCCGGCAGGCTGCTGCCAAGAAGTGCTTCAACCTGCTTTTGGGGGTCCGCAGGCTTCCTGAAGGCCTCAACCTCCTTGAACACCTGTTGCTTCCGCTCCATGGCGTCAGTCAAAGCCTTCTTCTTCTTGCTTCCCTTCAGCGTCAAGGCATAGCTGATGCCGTTCAGGGCATCGAGCGCCTTAATGCCCAGAAGGTTCTTCTCCGTTTCGAAGATCTTGTTCACCTGCTCCCTGTTCTTGTGGCCCGCGGGTAACCGCAGCTCGGTCTCCCGCAACTTCTGAAGCACCAGCTGGTCCTGGAGCTGCTCCTTCACCAACCTGGCATCAAGTCCTCTGCCATACCGCTCCAGGTTGTGAGCAGCCCTCTTGTGTTTCATCTCCTCCAGCAGCACCCTGGCGTCCCTGGCCTTCTCGGGCTGGGCGCCCGTCCTCACCGTGTCATCCCTCTCCAGGCTCCTGAGCTTGCTCGAGTCCCAACCCTTCTCGTACATCGCTCCCTTCAGGCGCCACTTCGTGTCTGTGCCTGGAATTCTTACAGTGATGTACTTGTCCCCCACCCTGGGGACCTCCATGCCTTCCTCTTTCAGGTGAGCAACC
This sequence comes from Pseudomonadota bacterium, assembly GCA_018812395.1. Taxonomy (GTDB): domain Bacteria; phylum Desulfobacterota; class Desulfarculia; order Desulfarculales; family JAHJDS01; genus JAHJDS01. The sequence continues at coordinate 1,665 of JAHJDS010000595.1, read as the reverse complement.
AGGTCCTCTCGTGTGAGGCCCTTTGACCTGTTCTTCTCCGCAAACTCCACCAGGCGCTCGTGTAGCACCATCCGGGGAGCCATCTTGGACACCCCTGCAAGACGCTCAGCCTCCGCTCTCAACTTCTCCCCGTGTTGAGGAAGGGCCAGCTCTCTCCTCCTGGTGCCAGCCCTGGGATCGGCAAAGCCGTACTCGAAGTTGATGGAGTCGCCCAGGGCGTTGAAGTAAGCAATCGAGCCAGGAGGAGCAATGTTGAAGGCTCGACCGGTCGACAGCTCGACCCTCGGCACGATGAAGTGCAGCTCGTGATGAGCCTTGTCCGTGTGCTTCACCCACAGGATGTTGTACTGGTCCTTGTCGAGACCGGCAAAGGCCGCGTTCTCGAACCTGTCCATCACATCCCGCTCGATTTCAGGCGAAACCTCCCGCCCAGGCTCAAACGAGCACACGCCAAAGGTGTACGTGTGCTTGAACTCCAGGCTCTCGATCAAGTCGATGGTCTGCCCGGGGTCTCCCCTCAAAACCTCGGCCTCGACCCCCCGGTCCTTCTTGTTGACCAGATAGTTGACGGCCTTGCGGCCACTGGCTCCGGGGGGATGGCTCGGGAAGACAATGATCACATCGCCCTCCGCCCGAACACCGAAGCCCCCTGAAGCGTCGACCTCACCTGGACTCACCCGAAACAGTCTTGAGTACCCGGATGAGCTTGTTCAGCTTGCTGTCCACTGCTTGAATCTGCTCCTGGATGGCCGAACGCTCCTTTGACCACTCCACCTCCCGCTGCGACATGTCCTTGCGCATTCTCTCCACCGACTCGATGAGGCTTCGCTCAAGCTCGGTCAATGGCATTCTGCCTCCCCTGTACCTCGGCCCCAGGTCTCACCCATCTTCCTTCTCCATCTCGTAGACCAGGCGGTCCACGGTGTCCTTCACATCCATGAGCATGGCACAGACCCGGAACGCATCCGCCCCGCTCTTGTGCGTGTTCGCCCACTTCGCCACCTGGTTCAGGTTGGCGTTGACGCGATTGAGCACGGCATGCCGCCGCTTCTCGTCCTCCCGATTTCTGATCTTGACCCGGCCCAGGTGGTCGCGGAACAGAGCCGACATGGTGAGGCCGGACGCCTCGATCCGCTCCAGGATGAGAGCGTGCTCCTCCGGCGTCACCCTGAACTGTATCCTCTTGAGCTTGCTCTCCGCCATGCTCTCTCCAGGGTCAAAGGGGCGGAGCCCCTGGTGCTTGGGAGGCCCTGCGGGCCTCCTGCGGGCCCCTGCCTGTGACCCTCGGGGGTCCAGGGGCGCAGCCCCGGCAAGGCTCGTTGTAGACAGCGTAGCTGGCTCACAACGAGTAACCTTGCCCTCCTTACATCAGACTCACCTTCGGCCGCGATTCTACGGAAATTCAGTGCCGCCATGCAACAGAAAACGCGGCGATTTTCGCTTGACTCGCACACTGTCCGTCGACATGATGCGCGCATGGTCAGTAAATCCACAATCTATTCACGCGGATGGGAAACCTTCGCGCACTGGCTGCTCATGCTCCGCGTGTCCATCATGCGGAACGTGCTCTGGGCTGCCTTCCTCTCCGTCGTCCTGGCGGGCATCTGGTTCGCCGTCTCCCTCGGCGACCAGGGCCGCTCATCCTTTGCCAAGTACGCCTTCTGC
>JAHJDS010000430.1 GCA_018812395.1 Pseudomonadota bacterium | reverse complement strand
GTGGGCATGCTGCCCTACGGCCTCCAAAAACGGGTCGAACTGGGACGGGCCCTGGCCCTCGAACCCGAGATCCTGATCCTGGACGAACCACTGGCCGGCCTCAACCTCGAGGAGGTCGAGGACATGGCCCGCTTCATTCTCGACATCAACCAGGAGGAGCGCTGGCGAATCACCTGCGTCCTGGTGGAACACGACATGGGCGTGGTGATGGACATCTCCGACCGGATCAGCGTGCTCAGCTTCGGCAACCTCATCGCCGAGGGCACCCCCGAGGAAGTTCAGCAGAACCCGCTGGTAATTGAAGCCTACCTGGGCGAGGACGATCTGTACGCCACCAGAGCCTGATGGAGGTTTGTGAGCATGATCCCGTTGAACGTCGAATGGGCCTGGGACGTCGGACATCTGACCCTGGTCGTTGGCGCCGGGGTGGCCGCCGTTTTGACCTGGGTTCTGTTCTCGCTCGCCGGAGGCCATCAGACTTCGGCCGAGCCCGCCTCCGGTCGAGGCCGGAGGGGCGGTCGTTGCCCGGCGCTGAAAGTCGAAGACATCACCCCCGACTTGACCATCCCCAAACTCTTCGTCCAAAAGGCCAAACACTACGGCTCGCACAAGGTGGCCATGCGGGAGAAGGAGTTCGGCATCTGGATGCCCATCACCTGGCAGCAGTACTATGACAATGTCAAGTACATCGCCCTGGGCCTCAAGAAGCTGGGCCTGCAGCGGGGCGACAAGGTGGCCATGATCGGCGACAACCGGCCCGAGGGCCTGTGGACCGAGATGGCCGCCATGTGTGTCGGCGGCGTGGCCATCTGGCTCTTCCGGGACTGTCTGATGGAGGAGGTCAAGTACATCATCGACCACTCCGACACCAGGTTCTTCGTCGGCGAGGGCCAGGAAGAGGTGGACAAGGCCCTGCTGATCCGGGGCGAGTGCCCCAAGATGGAAAAGGTCGTCTGGGACGACCCCAAGGGGATGCGCAACTACGACGATGACCTCCTGATCAGCCTCAAGGAGGTCATGGAGATGGGCCGTCAGCTCGACGCCGAGCAGCCCGACCTCTTCGAGGCCGAAGTCGACACGGGGCGGGGCGACGAGGTGGCTCTCCTTTTTTACACCTCCGGGACCACCGCCCTGCCCAAGGGGGCGCTGTTGACCCACTACAACATGCTGACCATGGGCGCCGCCCTGATGGACGTCGATCCCTGCTACGAGACCGACGACTTCGTGTCCTATCTGCCCTTTGCCTGGATCGGCGAGCAGATGATGTCCGTCTCCTGCGGGCTGCAGGTCGGCTTCACCATCAATTTCCCCGAGGAGCCCGACACCGCCCAGGATAACATCCGCGAGATCGGTCCCCACGTTATGTTCGCCCCGCCGCGGATGTACGAGGGCTTCGTGCGCGACGTCCAGGTCAAGCACCTCGACGCCACCTGGGGCAAGCGCAAGCTGTACAACCTGGCCCAGAAGATCGGCTACACCGTGGCCGACCTGCGCTTCGAGAAGAAGCCCGTGGGCTGGTACTGGAAGCCGCTCCAATGGCTGGCCCATGCGGTCTGTTTCAAGAAGTTGACCGACCATCTGGGCCTCTCCCGGATCCGCAACTGCTACACCGGCGGCGCGGCCATGGGCCCGGACCACTTCCGGTTCTTCCACGCCATGGGCGTCAACCTCAAGCAGATCTACGGCCAGACCGAAATCGCCGGCATCTCGGTGGTCCACCGGGGCGGCGACATCAAGTTCGACTCGGTCGGCCTGGCCCTGCCGGGGACCGAGGTGGCCATCACCGACGACGGCGAGATCATCTCCAAGAGCCCGTCGGTCTTCATCGGCTATTACAAGAACGACGAGGCCACGGCCAAGACCCTGGTCGACGGCTGGCTCTACTCGGGCGACAAGGGGTACATCGACGAGGACGGCCACCTGGTGGTCTTCGACCGGACCAAGGACGTGATGACCCTGTCCGACGGCTCGATCTTCGCCCCCCAGTTTCTGGAGACGCGCATCAAGTTCTCGCCCTATCTCCAGGACGCCTGGGTCATCGGCCACGAGCGGGGCTTCATCACGGCCGTGATTTGCATCGACTACAACGTCACCGGCAAGTGGGCCGACGAACACAAACTCAATTACACCTCCTATCCGGAACTCAGCCAGCAGTCGGAGGTGTACGACCTGGTGGCCAGCCAGCTCCGGGAGGTCAACAAGACCCTCAAGCCGGTGGCCAAGATCAAGAAGTTCGTCAACCTCTACAAGCCCTTTGACGCCGACGACGACGAGCTGACCCGTACCCGGAAGCTGAGGCGGGCCTTTGTCGAGGACCGGTACCGGGACATCGTCGACGCCTTGTACGGGGAAGTGGACAAGCTCCACATGGACACGACCATCACCTACGAGGACGGCCGCCAGAGCCGGATCGTCACCGACCTGGCCATCGGCTTCCTGGAGGAATGACCCCGCCGGGCCGGAATCACGCGGCCGCATCGGACCGGACGACACCCGTTGAGTCAGCAGGGAGCAGCGTAGCATGGAAAACGTAAGTAAGTCGCAGATCGGCGGCTGGGGATTCGCCGGCCTGGTGGGGGTGGCCTTTTTGGTCTGGCTCGTCTTCGCCGTGGCGACCGACCCGGGGAGGATGTTGCAGACCGTGGTGGCCGGGATCATGCGCGGCTGCATTTACGCCCTGTTGGCCCTGGGCTGGGTGCTGATCTACAAGTGCTCCGGGGTCCTCAATCTGGCCATGGGCGAGTTGACCCTGATCGGCGGCTACGTCTGCTGGCAGTTCAACACCGTGTTCTTCAACCTGTTCAACGGCAGCGCCGAGGTCTACGGCCAGGCCAAAGCTGTCGTCGGGACCATCGGGGGCGAACTGATCGGGGTGCTGGCCAATCCGGAGGCCTTCACGGCCCTGCCCGGGTTCCCGTTCACCGTGATGGGACCGTTTCTGCTGGCCCTGCTGGCGACGCTGATCATCGGCCTGATCCTGGGCGTCCTGACCGAACGGGTCTTCCTCGACAAGATGATCGGCGAGCCGATCCTGGCGGTGATCATGGTCACGGTGGGTCTGTCGTTCTTCTTCAACGGCATCGTCAAGTTCATCTGGGCCACCAATCTGAGGCCCTTCTCGCCGACGGTGTTCACCCCCGGCTCGGGCCTGGATCTGCTGGGGGTGGTCCAGATCGAGCCGGTCTACCTGGTGGCCTTCCCGGTGGTCCTGGTGCTGCTGTTAATCTTCATGACATTTTTCCAGCGGACCCGGTGGGGGCTGTCCATGCAGGCCACGGCCGACGACGAGATGGCCGCCCTGTCGCTGGGGGTCAGCGCCCGGTTCGTCTACGCCGCCGCCTGGTCCATCGCCTTCATGGCCGCCGGCGTGGCCGGGACGATGATGAGCCACGTCGAGGGCGGCGTCAGCGGCCGGGTGGCCTTCTACGGGTTGCTGGTCTTGCCGGCGGTGGTCCTGGGGGGATTGAACTCGATCCCGGGGGCGGTCGTCGGCGGGGTGAGCATCGGGGTGATGGAGATGCTGTGCTCGGTCTATCTGAGTCAGGTCAGGATCGGCAACGTGGCCGTCCTGGCCGACGTCAGTGACTGGGGACCCTTGGTGTTCATGGCCGTATTCCTCTTGTACAAACCGTTCGGGCTCTGGGGCTGGGAACGAATCGAACGCGTGTAGGTTCCGCTGAGGAGGCGCAAGACCGATGTCCAATACCTGGTTACCGTGCGGCAAGTATCACGAGAACTACAAAGAGGACCATGCCTGGTTCCAGACGCCCCTCATTCGGGGTAAAATGCTGCTGCTGCTGCTGCTGCTTATCGGGTTGCCGTTTCTGGTCGAGCCGGACCTGGGGCTCTTGCCCCACTGGATCCTGAGGTGGTTCAACACCGGGACCTTCATCCACGTCGGCTACCTCATCCTGGGGGCCCTTGGCGTCCAGCTCCTCATCGGGTTCTGCGGCCAGATCACCCTGGGTCACGTCGCCTTTGTCGGGGTCGGGGCCTACGTCTCGACCCTGTTCATGAAGATCCCGCTGCTCTGGGCCCACGAGTTGGGGATCGTTTTTCCGGTGTCGATCATCTTCGCCGGGATCATCGCCGGCCTGCTGAGCGTCCTGTTCGGCCTGCCCTCGGCCCGGGTCAAGGGCTTCTACCTGATCATGACCACCATCGCCGCCCAATGGGTGATCGTCAACTTCCTGCTGGGCAAGATGGTGCCGACCCTCTTCGCCACCGGCGGCCTGCTCCCGCTCCAGGACGTGATCAGCAGCGACATCAACCCCTCCTGGGAGTACCTCTTCTATCGCATTCCCGAGGACTTCTCGTTCTGGGGATTCCTATCGGGCGAGACGGGGATCATCGCCCAGGCCAAGAAGACGTTCATCCCGGCCATCGGCCCGATCAAGCTGGACGGCGGGCTGAACACCTACTACGTCACCATGGCCCTGATCATCGGGACCTTCGCCGTGGTGGCCAATCTGCTCCGGTCCAAGGTCGGCCGGGCCTGGGTGGCCATCCGGGACAACGACATCGCCGCCGAGGCCCTGGGCATAAACATCGTCTACTACAAGCTCCTGGCCTTTTTCGTGGCCGGATTCGTCGGCGGGGTGGCGGGCTCGGCCCTGGTGGCCTGGAACGGGGCGGTGACGCCCGAGCACTTTGACTGGTCCAAATCGCTGTGGCTGGTGGGTTACATCCTCATCGGCGGCATCGGTTCCCTGCACGGCGTCATTTTCGGGACGGTGTTCATCACCCTGATCGTCCAGATCCTGGCCGTGTACTCGGGGGCCATCGGCGACGCGGTCCAGTTGGTCTTGCCCTTCATCAACACCCAGAACATCAAGGCCGGTTTCGAGCTGATCGTGTTGGGCCTGGCGATCTGTCTGTTCTTGATGTACGAGCCCAACGGCATGAGCTACCGGTGGTGGCAGGTGAAGAACTACTTCAATCTGTGGCCGTTCTCTTACTAAGGTCAAGGCCCGCCCGTGGGGGGGTACTCTCCCGGGGCGGGATTCGGGTTTGGGACATAAACCTAAATTAGGGGGAGTTTAATGCTCAAAACATCTTGGTGTAAAAGGCTACTGGTGCCGTTAATGGTAGCCGCGCTCTGCCTCTGCCTGGGCGGGGGTGTGGCCCTGGCGGCCAAATGGATCAAGGTCGGCGGCATTCTGGACACCACCGGGGCCACGTCCGACGTGGGTCGCGACTACGCCCTGGGCGTCCAGGAGGCCATCGCCTACGTCAACGACCACGGCGGCATCGACGGCAAGGGCAAGGTCAAGATCAAGCTCATCTGGGAGGACTACGCCTATCGTATTCCCCAGGCGATCACCCTTTACAAGCGCCTGAAGCGGATCGAGAGGGTGGTGGCCATCCTGGGTTGGGGCACCGGCGACACCGAGGCCCTGTCCAAGCGGGTCGGCCGGGACCAGATGCCCTACGTCTCGGCGTCCTACTCGGCCCACCTGACCGATCCCCGGAAGACGCCCTACAACCTGTTCTTCGCCACGGACTACTCGACCAACGCCCGGGCGGCGATGATCGCCTGGTACTACAAGGTCTGGAAGCCGAGAGGGCTGAAGCGTAAACCGAGATTCATATGCTTCTACGCCACCAACTCGGCCTACGCCCGGGCCCCGATCAAGGCCCTCAAGGACCAGGCCAAGATCCTGGGCTTCGAGGTCGGCAAGGACCAGCACGTGTCGTTGACGGCCACCGACTGCAAGGGCCAAGTCCTGGCGGCGCTCAAGTTCAAGCCGGACCTGGTGTGGCACGGCAACACCACCGGCAGCGTGGCCGCCGCGTTGCGGAGCGCTTACGTCCTGAAGCTGGGCGCGGGCCACATCGTCAACAACTGGGGCTATGACGAGAACCTGCCCAAGCTGGCCGGCAGGGCGGCCGAGGGGGCCGTCGGCCCGGCGCCCTGCGCCTTCTTCATGGGCAAGGGCAAGCTGATGGACCAGGTCCACAAGTACGCCAGGAAGCTCCATCCCAACGTGCCGTTCAAGGACCGTCTGATCCGGACCGTCCAGGCCTGGGGCGACGTCATCGTGCTGTGGGAGGCCATGAAGCGGGCCTACAAGGCGACCGGGGGCCGGCTGACCGGCAAGGCCATCCTCAAGAAGGGCTTCGAGACGATGCGCAACTGGCCCATCGGTCTGGGGGCCAACCCGGTGACCTACACCGCCACCGATCACCGCGCCGCCTCGGCGGTCAACGTCTACCAGATCAAGAACGGGAAATTCGTGCGGATCATGAACGTCAACCTGAAGAAGATGTACCCCAAGAAGTGGGCCAGCGAGTGGCTGGGCTGGTAGTCTGAACCAGGTTCCGGCCGGGGGCCGCCGCGGACCCCGGCCGAGAGCCGCAACCAAGGGAAACCTCCGGTGGAAGAACAACAGTCGGCGACGGCACAGGCGTCGGAACGGGCGGTGGAGCCGATCCTGAAGATCAACAACATCGAGGTCCGGTATCACGAGGTGATCCTGGTCCTCAAGGGTGTGTCCGTCGAGGTGCCGGCCGGGGGTATCGTGGCCTTGCTGGGCGCCAACGGCGCCGGCAAGAGCACGACGCTCAAGG
>JAHJDS010000429.1 GCA_018812395.1 Pseudomonadota bacterium | reverse complement strand
CGGTTAGGAACCTGGCTCCGGGCCGGTCAGGTAACTTCTGTTCCCTGACCAGGGCCTTTTCGGAAAGCAAGGGACAATTTTTCCGACCATCGGAGGCCGGGTAGTGACCGGGGGAAACGGGACGCGAACCGCCGAAGGCCGACACACGTCAACTATTTGACGCCCTGGACCATGAACAGGATGCTGTAGGTGACGGTGTCCTCCCGGGCCAGAAAATCCAGGAACCCCTCGAACAGCGGGGCCGCGGTCCGGTATTTTTCCGGAGACAGCTTTTGGAAGTTATCCTGAAAAATCCTTATCTTTTGCTCCCACTGGGCCATGACCTCGGGCGAGGGGGCCCCGAAGACGGTGTGATAGGGCCGGAGATCCACCTTGATCTCTTTTAAGCCGACCTCGAAGAAGTAGGAGTACAGCTTTCGACCGACAAAGGGATCAAAGCCCGTCCGCGCCCCGATGAGGTCGAAGATCTCGGCCAGGCCGGCGCTCAGTTCATCGCTCAGGGGATAGTTGAAGGCGCAATTGCCGTCCAGATCGGCGACCACGACCTTGCCGCCCGGCCTGGCGATCCGTTTGAGTTCCCGGAGGGCCCGGATCGGCTCGGGCAAATACTCGAACAGAAACCTGGACCAGACGAAATCGAATTGGTCGTCGGGCAATTGTATGTCGTCGACATCGCCGATCTGGTAGTCGATGTTGGTGCAGCCGAGGTCCCGGTCCATCCGTCCGGACTCGGCGATCCGCTCGGCGCTGGCGTCGAACCCGACCACCCGGGCCGGATGGACGATCCGGGCCATTTCCCGGAGCACCTCGCCGCCGGCGCAGCCGACGTCAATGGCCCGCATGCCCGGCTCGAGGCCGGCCAGGGCCAGATGTTCACGGGAAGTGTCCGCCTTGGTCTTGCGGCGAATCCTTTCCCCTTCCCGGTCGCTTTCCATCAAGTAGGCCGACATACCTCTTCCGCCGTGGTTCGATCGGGGCGAAGGCCCACGGACGATCCCACGAAAAGTCCATCGTCCGGGCAGCGCGAATCATAATAAGAGTGTCACTCCTGCGGACAAGATGCAAGGTCCTTGGCCGATAAAACCATTGTTCTCCAGGGTGAGGTGACCGGCCCGGTTTTTTCATGAGACTTCCTCTTGGGCTGCCCCGGTAAAAACAGTGGCCCTCTGATTCCGGATGAGATATAATCTAAAAAATTTAGACAGACAGACGGGAATGGTTTGTCCTAGAATAGTGGTTCATGATGGTCGAGTCCAAGCATAACAATAAGGCCCCGCCCAGTATTCTCGACGCCCGTCTGAGGAGAGTCGGCCGCCAAGTCACCTTCAACCCGGCCGACCTGGGCATGGCCCCGTTGTCGCTCCACGTCCTGGTGCCCGGACACCCGGTTCCGGCCGACCTGTTTCTGGCCCGTTACGACCCGGAGACAAGACGGACGGAGATGGTCCCGGCCGCCGCCAAGGGCGATCAGTTCCAGGCCCGCTGGCGAGACAATTTGGTCAACGCCGGACAGGAAAAGGTCTACGTCGCCCTCGAGGAGGAGCCGGCCCTGTCCGAGTATTTCAGCCGGCACAGCCGGGAGATCATCGACGACCCTCAAACCACCCGCAAGAAAAAGGCCGTCTTCCTCCAGGAGATGGCCGTCTTGAACCTGAAGTTGATGTTCAGTTCGGATTTGTCGGCCCGGTCGCTGAGTGCGGCGGCGGAAAAGACCCAGCAGCAGGTCGAGCTGATGACTCGCGACTCCCAGGTGCTGACCAGGATCTCCGACGTGCTGCAGCGGGACTATTCGGTCTACACCCACGCCGTCAACGTCTGCATGCTGGCCATGGCCTATGGCCGATTCATGAATCTGCCCGATTCCCAGGTGCGTTCCCTGGGCATGGGCGGTCTGCTGTTCGACGCGGGCATGGCCCGGGTGCCTCCGGCCGTCCTGGAGAAGAAGACGGCGCTGACCAAGATGGAAATCGGCCTGATCAAGAACCACGTCCGGCAGGGCTACGAACTGCTCCGGCCCATCGGGGCCGTGCCCTTTGACGTGCTGATGATCGTCCTGCATCACCACGAGAACGCCGACGGCTCGGGCTACCCCGAGGGGCGGACCGCCGAGCGGACGCCCTATTTGGCCCGGGTGATCAAGGTCATCGACGCCTACGACGCCATGACCTCCGAGCGACGCCACCGGGAGGCCCTGTCGCCCTACGAGGCCGGCTCGAAGATCAAGGACAAAACGCCCCAGCATTATTCCCCGGAGATCGTCTCCTCGTTTTTGCGGTTCCTGGCCAGTCCGTTCTTCGTGGCCGGCTCTTGACGCCGGCGAACAATCCGAGGGAGAGCCGGCTCCGGCCACCCCGGATCAAGCCCAAATGTTCCTCTGGCGGGCGTCCCGGCCGATGACAACGCCGGGCCGGACCGGGCCGCCCGACCAGGGACATTTTATAATGAGGCGCGGGCGGGGATGTCAGGGTAAGAAGTCGTTCGAGAGATGGAATATTTCGACGTGAAACCGCTCTACTTCGACTACAACGCCACCACGCCCGTCCTGGCCCGGGTCTTCGAGGCCATGCGGCCTTTTTTGACCGAACGATTCGGCAATCCCGGCTCCGGACACATGTGGGGCCTGCGGGCCGCGCAGGCCGTGGCCCGGGCCCGAGCCCAGGTGGCGTCACTCCTGGGCGCCTCGCCCGACGAAATTTATTTCACCTCCTGCGCCACCGAGAGCAACAACCAGGTCCTGTTCGGCCTGTTCCAGGGCGAAGGCCACCTGGTGACCACGGCCGTCGAGCACCCGGCCGTGCTCGAGCCGGCCGGCGTGCTCGAAAAAAGAGGCGTCAAGGTGACTCGGGTGCCGGTCGACGCGCAGGGCCTGGTCTCGCCCGACGACGTCCTGGCCGCCCTCACGGACGAGACCCGGCTGATATCGGTCATGCTGGCCAACAACGAGACCGGGGCGATCCAGCCGGTGGCCGAGATCGCCGCCCGGGCCAGGGAGCGGGGCGTCCTGGTCCACACCGACGCCGCCCAGGCGGTCGGCAAGATCGGGGTCGACGTGGCCGAACTGGGCGTGGACCTGCTGAGTGTCGCCGGCCACAAGCTCTACGCCCCCAAGGGGGTGGGGGCGCTGTACGTGCGGCGAGGCGTCCGGGTGCCGCCCTTGCTTCACGGCGGCGGCCAGGAGCGGGGGCTCCGCTCGGGTACGGAAAACGTGCCCCATCTGGTCGGCCTGGGCGAGGCCTGCGCCCTGGCCGCGGAAGCTTTATCCCACGAGGCTGAACGTCGGCAGGGCCTGGGCCGTGTTTTTCTGGAAGGCCTCCGGGGCCTGGGTTTTTCGTTCCGGCTCCACTCGGCCGAGGCGCCACGCCTGCCCAACACCATGAGCGTCGGCTTCGAGGGGTTGAGCGCCGGGGACGTCCTGTCCGGCCTGGTCGGATGGGACGTGGGGGCCTCGGCCGGGGCGGCCTGCCACGGCGACGTCACGGCCGTGTCCCACGTCCTGGAGGCGATGAACGTCCCGACCAAATTCGCCGCGGGGACGATCCGCTTTTCCTGGGGTCGGTTGACTTCCGAAGACGACGTCCGCGAACTCCTTCATCGACTGGGACAGGTCCTGACCAGTCTCAGGCCGTGAAATCCGGCCGGCGCGAAGGGCCAAGGAGAGCAAGCCCTTTCTCGAAAAGGCCGCTTAAAAGGGTCTTGACATTGCGGGGCCACCACAGGTATATGTGGTCTCTTCGTTTCCACTGCCTCATCATTTTCGCGAGGTGCCGGAAACTGTTCGAAGGGATTAGAATTATGAAAATAAATCCTGATTTAATTTCTCCTTGCGGACTTTATTGTGGAGTTTGCGCCATTTATATCGCCCATCGTGATAATAATCAGAAATTTAAGGAAAAGTTGGTGAGTCTTTACCAGGGAGAAGTTCCCGGCAAGGGCACTCTTCCAAATAGTGAAAATCTTTCACCAGAAAGTATTCGATGCCAGGGCTGCTTATCTGATGATCTGTTTATGCATTGCAAGCAGTGTGAGATCAGGGACTGCACCAGAGAGAAAGGATATACCGGATGTCATCAATGCGACGAATTTCCCTGTCAGTATATTGATAATTTTTCCATGACTGTTGGAAAAAAGGTAATTTTGCGGGCTATTCCATATAGACGAAAGGTCGGTACTGAAATATGGATTCGAGATGAAGAAGCCCGCTATTTTTGTCCTGAATGCGGAAACAAAGTTTTCCGAGGCGTTGTAAATTGTAATCAGTGTAAAGTGAAGTTGGATCTGGACTAGTTTTTTGTTGGTTAGAAATAAGTGTATATCGTCAGCGGCTTTGGCAATTTGAGGCGTGAAATTTAAGTTAGAGTTTTAGTCCCCTTTGATCTTGAGCTGCCAGCATTCGACCACCCAACGTCCCTGGTATCGGTGGCGGTCCACCCGGTCCACGGTAGCGATTTGAAGGACATGCAAAAAGCGGCGCTTTTTGTAAGTCCGTAGTTGCCAAAGTCAGGACGACTTTTGCAGCGCTCCCATCGAGTGACATCCATCCCGTCCACGACCTGGCGCGGCTTGGACCGGCGTCCGGCCAAACTCGAGGGAGGGCCATGTCCGGCTACGACGCGGTGGTCATCGGGGCCGGTAACGGCGGCCGGCCGTATTTCGGAGCTGAGCCGGGCCCGTCTCTGCGCCCTCATGCGTAAACACAAGTGATGAACCCCGGCCAATCAGTCCTGCTCCGGAGGACAAGTTGTCTTGCCTCGCAGTACGTTCAGCTTGAATATTTCTTATATACTGCTATATTAGCGTTTATATACTTTATCTATCTTGGGGCGACGGCGTCGGCTTGAGGCTTGATATCTTCCCAACGTACTGAAATCATTTTTTAATCTAATTGACTGTTTTTGTCGCCTCCGCTATTGGCACGATTATTGTCCCTTTACCCGCACCAAAGATCTCTGCCCCCGGGCTGAAAAAGGGTCACCAGACGGGCTCAACCGGCCGGGGGGTCATCGAGCGTCGCCTCCGGAAAAGGCCCCCGGCACGGCCGGGCCGGGTTGGTCGGGGCGAGGACCACCCCCAGGAACCCCCACGAAATTTGGGCGCCCGGCCGGACCATGAGCCAAGAATCACCAACCACGGCGGAGGGTTGGGGATGGCCGTTTCAAGTAACGTCAAACACGACTCGCGTCCGGGAGCCGGCGGTGGCCGCGGAGGTGAGTCGGCCGGCCGAGGCCGCGGCCGGGGCGGCGACCCGGGACTCGGGCGGGGCCGATGAGCAAAGCGCCCAGGCCGATACAATGGCCTTCCGAACAAATGAGCGCGCCGTCCAGGAGGCGGTCCAAAACGGGGCCCTGGGGCTGAAACGGCCCGGACGGACGGGGAACTGACCGCCCAGGCCACGAGCCTCAAACGACACCGTCGCCCGGTTCAACGGACCGGGCCGGGCAACAAAAAGAGGATGATATGAAATGGTATCGCAACCTCACCCTGGGAACGAAGCTGTATTTGGGCTTCGGAGCCGTCCTGGTCTTGCTGGTGGCGGTCGGCCTGGTCGGCTTCCTCGGCCTTATGTCGGCCGGCCGCGGATTCACCGGATACCGGGAGATGGCCCGGGACGCCAACCTGGCCGGGCACGTCCAGGAAGACATGTTGATGGTCCGGATGAACGTCAAGGACTTCATCATCACCAACAGCGACCATGACCTGAAACAGTATCAGGACCATTGGAAAGACCTGGCCAAGTATATGGCCCGGGCCAAAAAGGACATCCAGAACCCCGTTCGGGCCAACAAAATACGGCAAGTCGCCACCTCGCTCAAGCGGTACAGGGCCGCCTTTGATCGGGTCGTTCAACTGATCAAGGAGCGGAATCGGATCGTCGGCAAGGTCCTCGACGTCAAGGGCGCCGATATTCGAACAAACCTCAACCGTATTCTGGTTTCGGCCAGGAACGACGATAAACCCAAGGTCGAGTACCTGGCCGCCATCGCCGCCCAGGACTTGCTTCTGGCGCAGTTGTTCGTGGCCAAGTTCCTGGACACGAATGACGTCAAGGCCGTGGCCAAGGTAAAAAGCGAGTTCCACGAACTGGAGGTCATGCTGACCAAGCTCGGCCGGGCCATCATTGACCCCGGTCGTAAAAAGTTATTGTCGGAAATCAAGACCGCCGTGGATGAATACAAGGCGGCCTTCTTCGGTCTGGTGAAGGTGATCCGGACCCGGAACCGGCTGATCAAGCGCACTCTGGACGTCATCGGGCCCCAGGTGGCCGGGCTGATCGAGGACGTCAAGCGGGACATCCAGAAGGTTCAGGACACCTTGGGTCCGCGGCTTCAGGCCTCGAACGAAGCCGCGGAAATCGTCATGACCGTCATCGCCATCGCCGCCCTGCTGCTGGGCGGTCTGCTGGCGTTCATCTTCGCCCGGACCATCACCCGCGACGCGATCCGTCTCCTCCAGGCCGAATCCGCCCTCCGGGAACGCCAGGAGCAATATCGGGCCGTCCTCGAGGCGGCGGCCGATCCGGTGATCCTCTATGATAAGGACGGCCGGGTCCTGTACCTCAATGCCGCCTTCACCCGCGTCTTCGGCTGGACCCCGGACGAGGTCATGGGCCGGCGAATCGACTTCGTGCCCCCGGAAAACATGGCCGAGACCAGGGCCGGCATCGAGGAGGCCTTCACCAGCCCGTCCGGGTACACCAGCCTCGATACCCGACGTTATACCAAAGCGGGCGACGTCCGGGACGTGCTCATCAGCGCCGCCGTATGGCGGGATGATGACCAAAACCCCATCGGCCTGGTCGTCAACCTCACGGACATTACGGCTCGCAAACGGGCCGAGGCGGAACGGGAGGACATGCAGCGCCGGCTCATGCACACCCAGAAGATGGAGGCCATCGGGACCCTGGCCGGCGGCATCGCCCACGACTTCAACAACGTCCTGGCCGCCATCCTGGGCTACGCCGAAAAGGCCCTGCGGGCGACCCCGCCCGACGGCCCGGTCCAAAACGATCTCTGCAACATCATCAAGGCCTCCCGTCGGGCCCGCGATCTGATCCGGCAAATCCTGTCTTTCAGCCGGCAGGCCGAGCCGGAGCGCAAACCGGTCGCCCTGGCCTCGGTGGTGGAGGACTGCTCGGCCCTGCTCCGGGCCTCGCTGCCGGCGACCATCGACATCCGACCGTACATCACCGCCGGGGACGGCGCGGTCCTGTCGGACCCCGGAGGGATCCACCAGGTGCTGATGAACCTGGGGGCCAACGCCGCCCAGGCCATGGGCGAACAGGGCGGAGTCATCGAGATCAAGCTGAGAGAGGTCACCGTGGACCGAAGCCCAACACCGGCCGGGCCGGAGCTGATCCCGGGCGTTTACCTGAAGATATCGGTCATCGACAACGGCCCCGGCATCGCCCCCGAGATCAAGGACCGCATCTTCGAACCGTTCTTCACCACCAAGGAGACGGGCAAGGGCTCGGGCATGGGTCTGGCCGTGGTCCACGGCATCGTCCAGAGCCACCAGGGGGCCATCGTCGTGGACCGCCGGGCGGTCGGGGCAGCGCCTTCCACGTGTTCCTGCCCCGGTGCGACGAAACCCCGGCCGACGATGACTCGACCCCGGTGACCGGTCCCGGCGGGGCCGAGGCGATTCTGTTCGTGGACGACGAGCCCGATCTGGTCGATCTGGTCCGACGGACATTGTCCTGGCTCGGTTATCGGGTCGAGGCCTTTTCCAGCTCCGAGGCGGCCCTCGAGGCGTTCGCCCGGCGCCCGAACGATTTCGATCTGGTCATCACCGACCAGACCATGCCCCGCCTGACCGGATTGGACCTGGCCCGTGAAATCAAAAGCATCCGGGGAGACATCCCGGTCATTCTGTGCACCGGGTACAGCGAAACGGCCACTCCGGACCGGCTGCAGGCGGCCGGGATCACCACCGTGCTCAACAAGCCCTTCTTCACGGCCCAACTGGCTGAGGCCGTCCGCCGGGCGTTGGGATGATGAAAAAACGGTTGAATATTATAAGTTGTTTCACTATAATCATCATTCAATATTCCGGTTCACCCCAATCATATTCGAGACCGGGGCGTTGTCTTTCGGCAAAGAGGCTAACTCTTATCATTCAGAGGCGTAGTTATGGGCCGTGAAAAAGACATATGGCGTAAAGCCTTGAAAAAGTCACGAGACTGGAGTGGAACAATCATCTGTTTGTCGACCGTCATCATTGTTTTCACGACGGCATTTTACAAGAAATTTTTACCCAAACACCTCGAGATCACAGGGATGGTTTTTTTGATTGCGATTTGGATATTGTTGGGAATAACCATTATAAGCGGATTGATCATATTCTCCATATTAATTCGACGCGCCTCAGGAAAAGCGTATAGGGCCGATCTCGACGAGACCTTCCCCACGATATGGGCCATTATCCAATGGTCGTCTTTCATGGGCGGTCTTCTGATCTCGGGCGTGTTGGCGGGTATCATTATATTTTAATAAACAAGCCAGGTTCGTCAGGCTCGTTGCTTTACTTCTAAGACGGGCTTGACCGATTGGGAAAATTTTCAGGCTCTACTCTCGACCACCTGACGATAGAGGTCGCGCCACCGGTTGACCTTGTCCTGAAGGCTCGTCCGGGCCAGGAAGGCGGCGTCCAGCTCGGGCCGGGCGTAGTCGGGGTGAATGACGCACAGTTCGTGCTCCAGGATGTTGGCCACGTGCACCGCCGCCAGGGGGCCGAATTCCTGCCGGGGGCAGGCGCTGGGTCGGTGATGATAGGCCAGGGCCTCGACCACGGTGTCATCGAGCCCCCACAACCCGGTCAGATAGGCCCCGACCTGGGCGTGGGTGGTGCCCAGGACCTGGCTTTCGACCTGGGAGACCAGCCGGTTCTCGTCGTGGACGATGCGGAGCACCTCGTTGTAGCGGTCGGTGACGGTCGAGCCGAGCACCAGTTTGCCGGCGTCGTGGAGCAGCCCGGCGATGAAGGCCCGGTCCACGGCCGACTTGTCCTGGCGGGCCTGCAGGGCGATCTTGCGGGCGAAGCCGCCGGTCACCAGGCTGTGTCGCCACAGACCGTCAAAGGAAAAGCCCGGGACGCGGCGTTGGTCAAAGGTCGAGAACAGGTGGTGGGAGATGGCCAGGGCGCAGATGATGTCCAGGCCCAGCAGAGTGACCGCCTGAACCAGTCCGGAGACCTCCTGCCTCAGACCGAAAAAGGAGGAGTTGACCAGTTTGAGGACGGTGGCCGCCATGCCGATGTCCTCGGAGACGATCTGGCCGACCCGCTCCAGGGACGAGGTCTCGGATTGAACCTCCTCCATGAGCCGCATGTACTGGGCCGGCAGACTGGGCAGGGTGTCGATCCCGGCCACCAGGTCGGCCAGACGCCGGTCGGCCAGCAGGTCGTGAATCGACCCGGCCCGGGCCAGGACGGCCTGGAATTCGAGGGGGTCGTAGGGCTTGGTCAAACACTGATGGGCCGCCTTGATCGACGGCAGCACCCTCTTCTCGTCGGACCCGTCCGAGACGACGACCCGGACCATCTGAGGGTCAAGACGCATGGCCGCCTCGAGCAGCCGGGGGGCGTTCACGCCCGGCGCGCCGAGGTCCACGATGATGACGTCGAACGGCTCGCGGCCCAGCCGCTCCAGGGCCCGGCTCTCGTCCGGGACCACGGCCCATTTGGTCTCGTCCGGCCCCCCGGCCAGGGCCTCAAAAAAGGTCCGTCGGGCGTCGGGACTCTCGTCCACCACCAGGATTCTCACGGCCCCTCTTCTCTCCTCTCGTCGTCTCTGCTAAACTGATAAATTATAGCCTACGTCCAGGCCCAAGTACAGGATCGCCGGCCCGGGGGGGTCGCGGGCGCCGGGTGGAGAGGGATATCGTCGATCCCCTCGTCCCAGTCGCGGCCCGGAGGCGTCGCTGATGAGCCGCTACCAGATTCGACAGGCCGAGAGCACGCCGCAACGGGAGGCCGTCTACTCGTTTCGTTATCAGTGCTACGTCGAGGAGCTGGACAAGAAGGACACCCCGGGCGCCGTTCACGACCGCCAGGTGATCCGCCAACTTCACGACGACCACTCGCGCCACTATTACGTCGAGGACGGCCCGGGGCGGATCTGCGCCGTGTTCACCGAAACGGCCCTGGATCGGGGACCGGTGCCCGCCTCGTGGCGCCCGATCTTCGGGCTGGACAGTTTGGCCGGAATCGATCCCCGGACCATATCCGTCGGCTCCCGGCTGATGCTCCGGTCCGACATCCGTGGCTCGACGCTCCTGGCCCGACTCCTGGGACACGTGTATCGCACCCAGCTCGAAGAGGGGCGGCTGTACGCCTTGATGTACTGTTCGCCGGCCCTGGTGGCCCTGTACGAACAGCTCGGTTTTCGGCGCTACACGAACAGCGTCAACCTGTCCCGCGGCGGAACGTACATGATCCCGATGATGCTGCTGTTGACCGACGTCGAACACCTGCGACGGGTCGGGTCCCCCTTTCATCGCCTGGCCGAGGGCTTGGACCTCGCCCCGCCGGCCACCGGCGCCCTGGTCGAACTGTTTCCTAAAATGGGCCAAAAAATCGCCGCCCGGACCATGGCCGAAGACGAACTGTGGACCAGGATTTCGGCCGGGCCGGTTGCCGGTTCCCCGCCGTCGGTTTTCAGCGGCCTGACCGAGGAGGAAGTGCGAACCGTGATCCGTAAGGCGGCCCTCCTCGACGTGGCGGCCGGCGATCGGATCACCAGACAGGGCCGGATGGACACCGAGATGTTCGTCGCCCTGGAGGGCCTGTTCGAGGCGCAACTTTTTATCGGGGACAAGACGATCAGTCTGGGCCTGGTGGGCCGGGGGGAGATTGTCGGTGAATCGGGCTTTTTCGGGCTACCCCGCCGGGCCGACGTGGTGGCCCTGACCGACGGCCGAGTGTTGGTTTTAAGTGATACCTTGCTGGAAAAACTCCACCAGAGCCGGACGCCGGTCTACGTCAAGTTCATGCGGAACCTGTGGCAGGTGCTTTCCCACCGGTTGACCGCGGCCAACGAACGGCTCCTCGAGTCCTTCGGGGACGGCCGGTGAGGCCGCCGGTCGGGCGGCCGGGGCCGGGATCACAGCGGCAGATCGTCCTCGATGATGGACATCATCAGGGCCACACAGGGGCGGTCATAAGGCGGCTCGCTGAGGGCGGACCGCCGCATCCGGCGCAGGGAACACCCTTGGCAGTCGTATCCGGCCCGTGGCACCGACGTCGCCGCCCGGTGGGCCACCGCGTCGCCATGGCCTTTGCGGCCGGGCTTGGGGAAATGTTGACGAAGCATGATCGATCCTCGAGCTTGGGGTCTGCTCTCAAGTCAGGCAAGGGCCGGGCCAAATGTCGACCCCCGGGGCCGGATCGGTACCCCCGGACCTGTGCCGGAGGTAACAGTTGAATATGACGTCCAATAATTGTCCGCGTTTTCGGGACAACGGAGGCGGCCGGGGCCACGGACGGCCGCCGGTATCGACCCAAAACCCCGGCCCGGTCTCCGGATTCCAGAAACCGAAAAACTCTGATGGGTCCGACCGGCCAGCCGGGGGGGGCGGATTTGACCCGGCCCTACTTTTGGGTGTAGCCCGGGAACCGGGCTGAAAGGAGACCCGAGATGCCCCGAATCCAGGTCAACGGTGTCGAACTGCACTACGACGAGGTCGGCTCAGGGCCGGAAACAGTCGTCTTCTCCCACAGCTACCTGCTCGACGGGCGGCATTTTTCCCGCCAGATGGAGGCCTTTCAGAACCAATACCGGTGTATCGCCTTTGACCATCGCGGTCATGGCCGAAGCGAGGTGACCCCGGAGGGATACGACCTGGAGAATCTCTATCAGGACGCCGTCGAGTTCATCGAGGCCCTGGACCTGGCCCCCTGTCACTTCGTCGGTCTGTCCACCGGCGGGTTCATCGGCCTTCGGATCGCCCTGAGGCGGCCCGCCTTACTTAAATCCCTGGTCCTGATGGACACCTCGGCCGATCCGGAGCCCGAGGAGAATCTGGGCCAATACAAGCTGTTGAAGTGGGTCGTCCGTCTCTTGGGCTGGTGGCCGGTGATCAACAAGGTCCTGCCCATCTTCTTCACTAAAAAATGGCTGAAAGACCCGGCCCGGCGTGACGAGGTCGCCTTTTTCAAGTCGGTAATCAAGAGCCAGAACCGAACGGCCATGGTCAAGTTCGGCCGGGCCATCTTCTCTCGCCAGGGCGTGTCTGACCAGATCGATCGGATCGCCACCCCGACCCTGGTCATGGTCGGCGAACAGGATCAGGCCACCACCCCGGACAAGGCCCGGCGGATGGCCGACCGGATTCCCGGAGCCGGGCTGGTGACCATTCCCCGGACCGGCCACATCTGTACGGTCGAGGACCCCACGGCGGTCAACGCCGCCCTGGCCGGTTTTCTGGCCGGTCCACGATGACTTCCTGAAGGTCCCCAACCGGTCATTTGTCGCCACTCTCAAGGACAAACTCATTTGGCGATGAATCAATATATTATGCATTAATATCTTGCGGTGCCTGGCCGCTTTTTTTTGTCCGCCCCCCTGGCCATGGCCCGTTTGTTTTGGTAGAATAAATAGTTAAGCAATCGGAAATCGTGGGTATTGTTCTCCCGGTCCTTGCCGACGGCCGATCCGACGATGCCCGAGGCCTGATCTGATCATCTTTTTGGGGAGGGAAGCTCAATGAAAAAACTGCTGGTTGTCTCATCTCTGGTCGCGGTGGCGGCGGTGCTGGCCTGGGTCCCCGGGTCCTCGGCCGCCCCGGTCGGGGCGGCCACCGGCCTGGTCAAGCCCGGCGTCGATGTCGTGAGCCCCGTCGCTCCCGGCGCCGAGATGATGCTGGCCCGACGGCGGGTCTGCGTCCGGTGGGCCACTTCCCGTCGTTGCGTGCGGTGGCGCCATGCCGGGCGGCGTTGCGTCCGGTGGCAGCGGAGGTATCGCCGGCACTGCGTGCGGTGGGTCAGGGGAGGCCCGCGCCGGTGCGTCCGCTGGCAGCGGCGTTATCAACGGCGCTGCGTTTCCTGGCGGGTCAGGGCCGGCCGGCGCATCTGCGTTCGTTATGCCGGCCGGTGGTATCGGGGCCGGTGTCTAAGGTGGGCCGGCGGTACTGGCCGCCGGTGCGTCCGTTGGGTCAGGAGATGGACCCGGGGGCGGTGCCTGAGGTGGGCCGGAACGGGTCGGCGCTGCGTCCGGTGGCGGACCTATCGCCGCTGCGTCCGGTGGGTCTGGCGTTAGTCAATCATCTTAACATCTGACCGAATCCAATAAATTCGACGGCCGCGCCTCGACGACCCCGGTCGAGGCGCGGCCCTTTTTAGTGGGGCCTCGCCCGGTCGAGATCGGGATTCGGTCGGGGGGCGAATCGGACCGGGGATTT
The DNA here is from genome assembly GCA_018812395.1 of Pseudomonadota bacterium. GTDB lineage: Bacteria > Desulfobacterota > Desulfarculia > Desulfarculales > JAHJDS01 > JAHJDS01. Next base: position 15,991 of record JAHJDS010000429.1, on the reverse strand, counting down.
CAGCCGCGACCAAAAAAAGCACGCCGTGAACCGTCCCCCCGGCCCCGGTCGGTTTCCGGTCCAATCCTTGGCGCGGGCGCCTCCGCGCCTGACCGGCGAACCACCAAACGCTATTGACAAATACGGCCGATCACTATAGCATCTTCAAAACGCCTGTCTATCCTACCGCTGCCTTTGCGCGGTTGTTTATACCGGAAATACCGCGCTGGTCCTTTGGTTGACCCTGACCCACAAGCCTGAGGCTTAAACCCCTCGAGGGGAGAGGAACATAAGGGGTAACCACATTAAGCAAGGAGGATAGGTGATGAATTCCCTGTTTGTCCTCTTGTTTTGGGCGGTCATTGTTGTGGTCGGCTACTGGGGGTATGCGCGTTGGGCCGACCGGAACGTCTTCAAGACCGATCCCAAACGGGCCACCCCGGCCAAGATGTACATGGACGGGGTGGACTTCATGCCGGCCAATAAGAACGTCCTGTTCGGGTTCCAACTGAACTCCATCGCCGGCGCGGCCCCGATCATCGGGCCGATCATCGCCCTCCAGTGGGGTTGGGTCCCGGCCTTGCTTTGGCTGGGTCTGGGGGTGCTGTTCATCGGCTGGGTCCAGGATTATTCGTCCGCCATGATCTCGATGCGCTCGGACGGGGCGACCTTCGGCGCCCTGAGCCACAACCTGATCTCGCCCCGGGCCCGCAAGATCCTGCTGACCTTCGTCTACTTCTATCTGCTGCTCATCGCCGCGGCCTTTGGCAACGTCATCGCCTCCGTGCTGAGCAAGGTGTCCTTTGTCGCCTTCCCGATGCTGGTCATCGTCGGCGTGGCCTTGCTGGTCGGTCAGTTGATCTACCGGTCCAAGGTGGACATCATGGTCACGACCGTGATCGCCATCGTCTTGATCTTCGGGGCCATCGCCATCGCCAAGTGGGTCCCGATCAACCTGACCTTCATCGAGGCCAAGGGGACTTGGTTCACCGAGAAGGGCTGGTTCCTGATCGCGGTGCTCGTCTTCGGCTACTTCTCCTCGATCCTGCCGGTGTGGCGGTTCATTCAGCCGTTCAACTACTCGTCGGTCTACGTGGTCTACTTCGGCATCATCATCGGCATTGTCGGCATCATCATCGCCGGCATCGGCGGCCAAAAAATGACCATGCCGGCCTTTATCTCCTTCTGGGGACCCAAGTCCTGGCCGCTGTGGCCGATGATGTTCGTGACCATCGCCTGCGGGGCCATTTCCGGATGGCACTCCCTGGTGTCCTCGACGGGGACCTCGCGGCAGCTCGAGAGCGAGAAGGACGCCCGGCCGGTGGCCGCCGGGGCCATGTTCTCCGAGTTCACCATCTCGATCATCGCCGTCATCTTGTGCGCCACGTTCTTCGCCAGCTTGGGCGCCTACAAGGCGGGCCTGGGCAACCCGGCCATCTTCTTCGGTAGAGGCGTGGCCGGGGCCATCACCACCGTCTTCGGCGGTGGTCCCGGATCGTACATGGCCCAGACCGGCTGGGTGTTCGGCCTGTGCATGATCATGATCCTGGCCCTGACGATCGTCAACCTGGTCTTCCGGTTCATGAAGATCGCCACGGCCGAGCTGCTGGGTGAAGCCGTCCCGGTGGCCAAGAACGGCCACATCGCGACGATCGTCGCCCTGATCCTGACCTTCATCCTGGTGTCCACCGGCTCGTTCCGGTACATCTGGGTGCTCTTCGGCGGGGCCAACCAGCTCATGGCCGGCCTGGCCCTGTTGCTGATCACCTTGTGGTTGGCCCGGGAGAAGAAAGGGACGGCCATGTCCGGGATTCCGTTCATCTTCATGTACGTCACCACCATCTGCGCCCTGGCCTACAGCGGCTACCGTCTGATCACCGGCGTGTTCGTCGCCTCGAACCAGTACGCCGCGATCAAGGCCCTGGCCGGCGGCGCCACCGAACTGACCGCCGGTTGGTTCAACGCCTTCGGCACCGCCCTGGCCAAGGCCGCCGGGGCGGTCTCCGGGGGCACGGTCTTCGGCAACATCTTCGCCGCGGCCCTGTCCATCCTCTTGATCGTCGCCGCCCTGCTTCTGGGTTATGACGGTCTCAAGGCCTACCAGAAGTACAGGGCGGCCAAGGCCGAGGCCGCTCCGGCCGAGGCCCCGGCCTGAACCCTTAACCCGGGCGGGCCGTTTCGCCCCTCCGGCTGACTCGTGAAGAGCGACCCGGCCCGGCCCCAGGCCGGGCCGGGTCGTTCGCGCTGAGACCGGGGCGGCCCCACATTTATCGCGTCCCGTCTCCTCTGCCTTTGACAGGAAGATGGGCGCTTGTTATATTTACCAGGTCTGGAGGCCAGGACGTCAGGCCCCACGGCCGGTGGTCGGGCCAGCGTCGTCTCAGGTGGATTCAATCGGGGTGGCCGGGCATGGACAATCAGCCAAGGTCCCGGCGAAAAAGGGGTTTTTCGAGCCTGGTAAAATCCTTTTTCCTGGGCTCCCTGGCCGGCCCTCTCCAACGGGAAAACCAGGCCCTGGCCGACGGCCTGCGCCTGGCCATGTTCGGCCCCTTCTTCGGCGTGCCGGTCATGGTCAATTACTACTCCCTGCGGCTGCTGCCCTATTTCGTGGCCGGCCTGCCGGGGGCCAAACGACGGTATCTGCGAGAAAGAGACTTTTTCGACACCATCGTAGACGACTGAGGACGAAACATGACTGAGGAAAAACTGGAGAAAAAGGCAAGAAAAAAAAGAGGCGGGTTGTTCGGCTTCTTCAAGGACTTCACCTACGGCATGGCCACCCACGGCATGGCCCGGCACGCCCTCAAGACCAGGTCCTCCATGGAGCACCTGTTCATCCTGATCACCATGGGCGACATGCTGGGGCTGCCCATCCTGCCGCCGTATTATTCGCTGCGGCTCCTGCCCTACGCCGTCCCCCAGATCACCACCTGGAAGCGACGGATGCTCAGGGAGAAGGACTTCGTGGACTCCATGTACTAGACCCGGGGAGGAAATAAATGGGACTGGCCCAAGTTTTCAAGGAACATCCGGAACGCAAGTACATCATGTACGGCGGCAAAGGGGGCTTAGGCAAAACCACCTTTTCCGCGGCGACCTCGTATTGGCTGGCCAAAAAAGGTAAGCGGGTCCTGGTCTTTTCGGTCGACCCCCAGGCCTCGCTCTCCGACATCTTCGAGCAGGACATCTTCGGCCAGGGCAACGTCCAGATCATGGACAACCTGTGGGCCTGCGAGATCGACGCCGACAAGCGGATCGCCGATTACCAGGACCAGATCAGGGCGAAAATCATCGACATGTACGGGATGAAGCACATCCCCGACGAGATCGAGTCCTACATCCAGGCCGCCAGCGCCGAGCCGGCCATGGAGGAATCGGCCATCTTCGACGCCGTGGTCGACATCGTCGTCGCCGGCGAGTTCGACTACTACATCTACGATCTGGTCCCCCTGGGACACGCCCTGTACTATCTGTCCATGGGCGACATCTACGACGCCTGGCTCCAGCAGATCACCAGCCTGCGCGAGCAGATGCACGATTACGACAAGGCCATCGCCACCATGCAGCGCGAGGAAATACAGGAGCAGGACGAGATATACAACGAGCTGCTCTTCATCAAGAACCGCATCTCCACCTCCTCCCAGATCCTGACCGACGCCAACCAGACCGCCTTTTTCTTCGTGCTGACCCCCGAGGAGATGATCATCAACGACACCCTCAAGGCGGCCGAGTTGTTCGCCAGCCACCGGGTGCCCCTCTCCGGTTACGTGGTCAATCGGGTCATTGACCGGGAGCTGCTGACCTGCACCATTCCCGACTACCTGCGTAACCGCATCGACGTGCAGCGGTCCTGCATCGACCAGATCCAGAAGAAATTCTCCGGTCAAGTCCTGGCCAGCGTCCCCGAGTTCGACAGCGAGATCAAGGGCATGGACAACATCCGGCGACTGGCCGAGGTCATGTTCGAGGAGAAACTGTCATGAAATTAAAACTCAAAGATATCTTCGAGGAACGCGACAAACTGCGCTACGTCTACTTCGGCGGCAAGGGCGGCGTGGGCAAGACGGTCGTCGCCGCGGCGGTGGCCGTCTGGCTGGCCCAGCAGGGCCGCCGGACCCTGTTGGCCTCGACCAACCCGGTCCACTCCCTCAGTAACCTGTTCAAACAGGACGTGTTCGGCAAGCCGACGAACGTCGGGGTGGACAACCTGGAAGTCCTCGAGATCGACACCCGGGAGACCATCGAGCGCAGCAAGCAGGACATCCGCAAAAGGATCGGCTGGTTCCTCAAGTTCGCCGACATCCCGCTCAAGTCCGACGCCTTTGTCGAGACGGCGACCATGAACCCGGCCTTCGAAGAATCGGCCATGTTCGAGAACATGATCAACCTGATGATCGACGACAATTACGACATGTACGTCTTCGACACCGCGCCCACGGCCAACGCCCGGCGGCTGCTGGGCATGAGCAAGGTCTACACCCTGTGGGTGGACAAGATGATGAAGAGTCGGGACGAGGCCCGGTCGATGCGGCTGTCGCTCAGCTTCCGCCGCAAAAAGGTCGAGGCCGAGGAGGATCCCTTGATGGACTACCTGGTCACCTTCCGGGACCGGATCGAGCACATGAGGGAACTGTTGACCGACGACACCAAGACGGCCTTCTTTTTCGTGACCCTGCTCGAATCGCTGCCCATCGCGGTGATTAAGAGGTTCATCGGCTGGTTCCATGACTTCGGGATCCCCATCGGCGGGGTGATCGTCAACCAGCAGATCCAGGCCGACCAGGTCACCGACGACACCGACCAGTTCGTCAAGAACCGCCTGGCCATGCAGCGGTCCTACCTCGAGGAGGTCGAGAAGAGCTTCGAGTACTTCTGCGGCTCCATTCCGCTCTTCGAGCAGGAGGTCCACGGTCTGGACATGGTCAAGCGGGTCACCGGGGCCCTGTTCGCCAAGGCCTGAGACCCGGCCGGCGGCGACAGCCATCAGGCCGTCACCCACCACGACCGCGGCGGCGGGTAGGAAGGCCCGCCGTGGCGGTCGTTTTTGTTTCGGCCGGCCGGGGGGGGTTGGCGGCGGGCGGACCGTGCGTTATATTTAAATGGTGACGATCAACCGTTTGCCGGGAACGAAAAAATGAACGGATCCGTCTCCAGGGCCCAGCGGCCGCCCCTGTACGTCGAGGTGATCACCCGGGTGTTGACCATCAGCGGGTCGACCAGCCCCCTGGAACTCCTGCTCAGCGACGTGGCCAGCGGCCAGGACGCCAACGCCCAGATCAATCAGTATCCCCGGGAGATGAAGGAGGAATACCTCCGCCTCTCCGACTGGATCAGAAAGCTGTCCACGGGCTACGGCCATCGTATCCTGATCAAGATCATCGACGCCCACACCCCGCTGGGGCTGTACAAGGCCGTGCGCTACCGCTTCCGCAAGACCCCGACGTTTATCGTCAACGGACGGCACAAGTACACCGGCTGGGACGAGCAGCGGCTGGAAATCATCTTGAACTGGCACCTGGCCCGGGCCGAGGCCTGAGACGGGCCGCGGCCGATCGCCGGATTGACCGGGCCGGCCATCGAGGAAAAACCATGTTTGGAACCAGGCGCAAAAGTAGGGCGCTCTACCTGGAGGTGATCGCCCGGACCCTGACCATCGTCGCCTCCTGCTGACACCTGGGGCTGCTACGCCACCAGGATGAGTGGCGCCAACAGGCCCTGGAAAGCCAGATCAACGAGTATCCCGAAGACGTAAGGGAAGAGTACCTGCGCCTCTCCGACTGGATCAGAACGCTCAGCCGGACCTACCAGGACCGGATCCTGATCCGGATCATCGACGCCTACTCACTGATGGGGTTTGTCAAGGCGCTGTGGTACCGCTTCCGCCAATATCCGACCTTCATCGTCAACCGCCGGGAGAAGTACACCGGCTGGGACGAGAAGACACTGGCCGAAATCCTGGAACGACACCTGGCGGAAAAAACCGCGGCCTGAGTGGGCCCGATGTGTCCGGCCCGACGCGGCCAATCGACGGGCACGGTTCGCCGCTTCAGCCGCATCCGTCCGTGAATAACAATCATCAGTTTCAACGTTGTTGGCCGGGAGACGGGCTGGGAGATGAGCTGGAAGACGGACAGATTTGCGATCCCGGCGTCCAGAGTTGACCGTACCGGGTCATGATCTGCAATAGATTGAAATACCAGGCCATGGCGAACAAGGTGTTTAAGAAGGCGAGTTGGACCGGACTCACTTTCATCATCAGGCTGATGTAGCCCATGAAGACCCAGACGACGAACCCGGGCGGCAGGACGATCGTCTGCGTGGGATTGGAATTCAGGAGCACGTACACCAGGGCCCCGGCCAGGCTGGCGTTGAAGATGAAGGTCCAGGCCAGCGAGTTTTCCGGAGAGGTCCCGGCCAAGACCCAGGGGGCCAGGGAGCCGGCCGCGGCCAGGCGCACCGGTTCGGCCCGAGCCGAGCGTCGGGCTGGAGGGGTCCCCAGGCCGGCCGGCGGACGACCCTTGCCAGCCAGGACGATGACCGACGTGCCGCGCACGCCCGCCGTGGCGGTGTGGGTCTTGATCTGAAACCGGCGGTCCTTGAGGCCCAGCAACTGCGACGTGGTCAACTTGACCGCCCCGGAAATGAGCCGCGCTACGGTCCGGCTCGACTTTTTGGTCGAGTCGTAGAGATGGGAGGCGATGACCAGTCGGGTGTCCTCGGCCACGGTCAGGCTGCTGCCGTCCACGAAGCCCAGGATCAGACGCGTCCCCTCGGCGGTGACGACGACGTCCTTGAGAAACAGGGGCGCCTTGAGCGCCAGGGGGGTCGTCGCCGGGCCCCTGGTCACACTGGCCCGGCCCTTTTGGTCGGACACCCGGGCCACCGGATGGCCGCCGGCCGCCGCCAGGGCCGGATGGATCAGACACGAAGCCGCATAGACCACGGCCAACCAAAGAACCAACTTACTCTTGAGCGTCACTATTCTTTCCCGCCTCTAGGTTTCAACTGGTCAACGGCCGAGCCCTGACCGGGCCTCCACTCCAGAATACCACGCTTCACGGTGAGAAAAAACCCCCGGGCGGGATCAAGACCGCCGGACCGGTAGTCACGGCCCGATGACGGCATCACCCCGGCGTCGGTCAAGTTCGGCCGGGTCCCAGGCCGGCCGGAATCGGCGGGGCGGCGGCCGCCAGGGGGACGACGGACCGGGACCGGGAACGGGAATTGCCTCCCCCGCCCTTTTTTGTTAGACTGGGCCGCTACGAACCCCTGTCAGGAGTGGTCGGCGGTGAAAGAAATCAGACAGCGCGCCCGGGAAATGATGCTGGGTGTTTGCCGGGTCTGCCCGGTGTGCAACGGTCGGGCCTGCGCCGGCGAGGTGCCGGGCATGGGCGGCGTCGGCACCGGGGCCGGGTTCATGGCCAACGTGGACACCCTGGCCCGGCGGCGCCTCCGGATGCGGCTCATTCACGACGTGGCCTCCCCGGACACCCGGGTGGACTTCTTGGGCCGCACCCTGGACCTGCCGGTCCTGGCCGCGCCCATGGGCGGGGTCGAGTTCAACATGGGCGCCGACGTCGCCGAGGAGGACTATTTTGGGGCCGTGCTCGGCGGGTGCGTCGACGCCGGCACCCTGGGCGGCACGGCCGACGGGGCGCCGGACTACATCCATCAGGCCGCCTTCAAGGTCATCTCGGACCTGGACGGGGCCGGCATCCCGTTCATCAAGCCCTGGGCCGACGACGAGCTGCTCCGCAAACTGGACGGGGCCCAGGCCGCCGGGGCAAAGGTGGTCGGCATCGACATCGACGCCGTGGGCCTGATCACCCTCTCCCTCATGGGCCGCCCGGTCACCCCCCGGCCGGCCCCGGCCCTGCGCCGGATCATCGAGCGTTATCCGCTCCAGTTCATCCTCAAGGGGATCATGACCCCCGAAGACGCGATCGAGGCCTTTGAGGCCGGCGCGGCGGCCATCGCCGTCAGCAATCACGGCGGCCGGGTGCTGGATCACACCCCCGGCACGGCCGACGTCCTGCCGGGCATCGCCGCCGCCCTCGAGGGGCGGGGCCTGATCCTGGCCGACGGCGGCGTCCGCCACGGCTCCGACGTGGTCAAGATGATCGCCCTGGGGGCCGATGCGGTGATGATCGGGCGGCCCTTCGCCTGGGCGGCCATCGGCGGCGGCCGGGAGGGCGTGGTCGAATATATCGGGCAGATCAAGTCCCAACTGCTCTCGGCCATGATCCTGACCGGATGCCCGGACGTGGCCTCGATCGGCCCCGGCGTCCTGTTTTAGGGTCGAGCCTGAACGGAGGAGGCGTGGACCCGGACGTCGTCCACTTCACGACCTGGGAACCGGCCCAGAACATGCGCCAGAAGGCCGCGGACCTGTATGAGGCCGGCGGCGTGTTCGACGTGATCGCCGAGGGCGATCTGGTGGCCGTCAAGCTCCACGTCGGCGAGCTGGGCAACCCCAACTACGTCCGGCCCTTCTTCGTCAAGCAGGTCGTCGACGCCGTGGCGGCCCGGGGCGGGCGGCCGTTTCTGACCGACACCTCGACCTATTACCTGGTCCAGCGCAGCAACGCCGTGGACCACATGAACACCGCCCTGACCCACGGCTTCGGTTTCGCCCCGTTCATCGTCGCCGACGGGCTGGCCGGAGAGAACGCCGTGGCCGTGGACTCGCCCGGGACCCACCTGGAAGCGGTCGAGGTGGCCGGGGCCATCCATCGGGCCGACGCCATGGTCGTCGTCAGCCACGTCAAGGGACACCCCCTGGGCGGGTTCGGCGGGGCGATCAAGAACCTGGCCATGGGCTGCACGTCGAAGCGGACCAAGCTGGCCCAGCATCGCCTGGTGGGCATCGAGGTCGACTCGGAGCTATGCCAGGGCTGCGGCGCCTGCGTCGAGGCCTGCCGCCACGGCCTGGCCCGGGTCGAGGACGACCTGGCCGCGATCGATCACCCCGAGTGCATGCGCTGCCTGGCCTGCGCCACGGCCTGCCCGGAGGGGGCCATCGCCCACGTCGGCCGGGAGAACCTGGGCCTGGGCCTGGCATGGGCCGCGGCCGGGGTCATGTCCGCCTTCGCTCCGGGCAAGGTGGCCTTCATCAACTTCATCAACGACGTCACCGTCCTGTGCGACTGCCTGCCCGTACCCAGCGAGCGCATCGGCCCGGACGTGGGCATCATGACCGGCTTCTCGCCCCTGTCCATCGACGCCGCCAGCCTGGCTCGGATCGATTACCAGCGCCTCAACGACATCCACCGGACCGATTGCCGGACCCAGATCACGACCCTGGCCGGCCTGAAGGTCCCCGGCCGCCTCGACCCCGCTCTGATCGAGGTCTGACCAGGAGGATGGAGACCATGAACGGCAAGACCATCTCCCAACTGGCCCTCGGTGACACGGCCCGGTTCACCAAGACCGTCTCCGAATCGGACGTCTACCTCTACGCCGGCGTCACCGGCGACTTCAACCCGGCCCACATCAACGAGCCTTACGCCGCCGGGACCTTCTTCAAGGGCCGCATCGCCCACGGCATGCTGGCGGCCGGCTTCATCTCGACCATCCTGGGCACGACCCTGCCCGGGCCGGGGACCATCTACCTGCACCAGAGCCTGGATTTCTCCGCCCCGGTCCGCTTCGGCGACACGATCACCGCCCGGGTCGAGGTCAAGGAGTTGGATATCGAAAAGAACCGGGTGACGTTGGAGACGACCTGCGTCAACCAGGACGGCGTCCAGGTCCTCGGCGGACGGGCCGTGGTCAGCCCGCCCCAGGCGCCCCGGAAATAGGAGTCGTCTAATGTTCGAGCCGAATTCCATCCGGGCCCAGGGCGCCGGAGTCGACCTCCATCTGTCCGAGTGGTCCGCCGCCGAAATTGGCTTAAGGGGCAGGGAAGTCACGGGGAAGGACATTGACCCGGCGGCCACCTGGGCCTGATAGGAGACGACTTCGATGACGGCACGACCTCTCCCCAGTTCGAACAAGACGACGAGTGGCCCTCCCCCGCCAACCCACCAAGCCTGATCTGCGCCCAAGCCCGTCCGACCGTCATTTGAAATTGGGACACCACCGGCCGGTCTTGAGACTTGGTTTCCGGACTCGACTGCGGTATAATCACGCTGTCGAGCACTTGTCGGTTTGGGTCGGCCCGGAACGCCCCACACCCGGCGTCACCTGGATTTGGATTGGGCTTGACCAGCCGGGGCCGGCCGAAGCGACCCGTCCGTGTCACCGGACGAGAGGCGAAAAAATGGCCAAGGTCCTGATTATTGATGACAACGAAATGTTCTGCGACGTCCTGAGCGACACGGTCCTGCGCATGGGGCATGAGGTCGACAGCGCCCGGACACTGGTCGAGGGCGAAGCCAAGGCGTCGTCGGGACCCTACGATGTGGTGTTCCTGGACGTGCGCATGCCCGACGGCAACGGCCTGGAGATAATTCCCCGGATTCGAGCCACGCCCTCGCAGCCGGAAATAATCATCGTCACCGGGCACGGCGATCCTGACAGCGCGGAGCTGGCCATCAACAGCGGGGCCTGGGACTACGTCCAGAAATCGACCTCGATTCAGGAGTTGGAACTCCCCCTGGTCCGGGCCGTCCAGTACCGGGAGCGGCGGCGAGGGGGCGAACCGCCGGTGGTCTTGGACCGCCGGGGCATCGTCGGGAGTTCGCCTCAACTCAACGACAGTCTGCGGCACCTGGCCCGGGCGGCGGCCAGTGACGCCAACGTCTTGATCACCGGACAGACGGGCTCGGGCAAAGAGCTTTTCGCCCGGGGGATTCACCGGAACTCCTCTCGCTCCGAGGCGCGCCTGGTGGTGGTCGACTGCGCGGCCTTGCCGGACGAGCTGGTGGAATCCATTCTTTTCGGGCACAAGAGGGGGGCCTTCACCAGCGCCGACCGAGACCGCCAGGGACTGGTCGAGCAGGCCCAGGGAGGGACGCTGTTCCTCGACGAAGTCGGCGAACTGCCGCTCCCCGTCCAAAAGACGTTTCTCCGGGTATTGGAGGAGCACCGGTTTCGACCGGTGGGCGGCCAGGCCGAAGTTGAATGTCATTTTCGAACCGTGGCCGCCACCAACCGCGACCTGGACCAAATGGTTGGGGAGGGGGCCTTCAGGGACGAACTGCTGTTTCGGTTGCGGGCCCTGACGATCGAGCTGCCGCCCCTTCGGGATCGTGAAGGGGACCTCAAGGAACTGGCCCGGTATTACGTGGACCGCGCCTGCGAACGTCAGGAGGTGGCCACCAAAGGGTTTTCCCCGGATTTCCTAAAAGGCCTGTCCGTCTACCAGTGGCCGGGAAACGTGAGGGAGTTGTTCCGCACCCTGGACAGTTGTCTGGCCGCGGCCGGCGATGAACCGACGCTCTACCCCCATCATCTCCCCAGACACATCAGGGTGCACCTGGCCCAGGCCTCTCTGGAATCGAAAGGCGGCCGCCAGGCGCATCCTCCAGGGCCGGACCAGCCGTGGGCGACGATCGGGGCCACCGAAGCCATACCCGCGTTGAGCGAATTCAGGGACCACGTCGTCGCCGAGGCCGAGAAACGCTACCTGGGCGACCTCAAGGCCCTGACCGGAAGTGACATCAAGGCGGCCTGCCGTATTTCGGGGCTGAGCCGGTCCCGTCTTTACGCCCTGAGGCATAAACACAAGTGATGATCCCCGCCAATCAGTCCCGCCCCGCAGGACAAGCCGTCTTGTCTCGCAAGACAACGGCCACACCTTTTTTATCCTAAATCACCATATAGTAAAGTTTGTGTTGTCTTTCCTGGCGGGATGTTATTTCTGTCCAGGGGTTAACTGATTGCTCAATTAACTGATATCTATGGCTAAATCAGATGAAAGCTTCGTCTTCGTCGATATTGGCACGAGTCTTGAGACATGACCCTGACCAGCATGGTCACGACCCGGGCCAAGAGGTCACTGTCAGGCGTGCACCACGGTGGACAGATCGCTTGGTTCAACCCGGCCTTTCCAGCGGAAAACTAATAAGGAGGTTTTGGGGATGGCAATTTTACGTAACATCAAACTTAACTTGCGTCTGGGAATCGGCCCCGTGTTGATGCTCACCTTGTTGTTGGTCGTGGCCGTGCTCGGTGTAGCCGGCCTGATCACCCCGATGGTGACGTACATCCTGCTGGCCGCGTCCTTTTCCTTGGGACTACTCTTCTTTTTCTTCCTGAACCGGAGCGTCACCAAGCCGGTCAAGGAGATTGCGGACGTGGCGGCGACGCTGGCCCGAGGCGATTTGAAGGCCAGGATCGATTATCAGAGCAAGGACGAGGTCGGCCAGTTGGCGGATTCCCTCCGCGCCATGCTGGCCGGGGTGATCGGCAGCGGCGAATCCATCAAGAGCGGCATCGCCGATCCCTTTTTCACGGTTGATGCGGACATGAGAATCACCTATATCAATCACGTCATCGAACAGATGGTGGGCAAGACAAATGAGGAACTCATCGGCAAGGTCACCTGTCAGGAACTCTTCCAGGCGGAGTCGTGCGGGACAGAGGCCTGCATGATCAAGAAGGCCATCACCACCGGGCAGCCGGTGGTCGGCGCAAAGACCTTTTTGACCATCGGAGGGAAACGGCTGCCGATCACGGTGTCGGCCAGCACCCTGACCGACCTCGACGACCAGGTCATCGGTGGCATGGAGATAATTCGCGACATCTCGGCCGAAGTCGAGGCGGAGGACCAGATCCGGAAGCAGCAGGAAGACCTGCTCGAGGTGGCCCAGGAGGTGGGCCGGCTGGCCGAGCAACTGGCCTCGGCGGCGACCGAGGTCTCGGCCAGCACCGAGGAGATGGCGGCCGGCGCCGAGGAGCAGAGCGCCCAGGCCGATACGGTGGCCTCGACCACCGAACAGATGAGCGCCGCCGTCCAGGAGGCGGCCCAGAACGCGGCCCAAGGGGCTGAAACGGCCAAGAAGTCGGCTGAAGCCGCCCGGGAGGGGGGTGAGCTGGCCACCCAGACCGTCCAGGCCATCAACCAAATCAGCGAGAACGCCTCGGCAGTGGGCCTGACCGTCCGGGACCTGGCCGGCAAGGCGGAACAGATCAATACCGTGGTCGTGGTAATCGAGGACATCGCCGACCAGACGAACCTCCTGGCCCTCAACGCGGCCATCGAGGCGGCCCGGGCCGGTGAGGCCGGACGCGGCTTCGCCGTGGTGGCCGACGAGGTCCGGAAACTGGCCGAAAAGACGATGACCGCCACCAAGGAGGTGGGTGACACGGTCCAGGCCATTCAGGCGTCGAGCGCCGAGGCGGTCAAGCGCATGGAAGACGCGGCGCGGATCGTCGAGAACGGCGTGTCCCTGGCCAACCAGACGGGAGAAAAGCTGGGCCAGATCGTGGACCAGGCCGCCACCGTGGGCCAAGTGGTGACCCAGATCGCCACGGCGGCCGAGGAGCAGACCGCGGCCACCGAGGAAATCACCAAGAACGTCGAGGGGATCGCCAACGCCGCCAAGGAGTCGGCCAACGCCGTGGCCGAGACGGCCCGCACGGCCGAGGAACTCAGCGCCATGGCGGCCAAGTTGAACGAGACCGTGGCCCGGTTCAGCGGCGGTCAAGGTCAGTAGTCCGGCCGATGCGCAAGACGAGGTTTCCGGCGCTCCCGCCGGAAACCCGAGCAAGGAGAAAGTCTCATGGAGGGTATGGATACACGCGATTCGTCGCCCGAGGCCTCTGGAGACCGGACCATCGCCGGCAACGGAACCATGCAACTGGTCACGTTCGTTCTGGAAGGCGAGGAGTTCGGTATCGACATCGGGATGGTCAAGGAAATCAACCGGCTGATGAAAATCACGCCGGTGCCCAAGGCCCCGGCGGCGGTCGAAGGGGTGATCAACCTGCGGGGCCAGGTGGTGCCGGTGGTGGACTTGAGGCGTGAGTTCAAAATGGCGCCCCGGCAAGAAGACCGGAACACCCGGATCGTCGTCGTCGAGATGGAGGAGATGACCGTCGGGTTCATGGTGGACGCCGTGTCGGAGGTCTTGACCATTTCCCGGTCGTCGGTCGAGCCCCCGCCGGCGATCATCGGGGGGTTGGATTCCGATCTGGTCAACGGCGTGGCTAAAATCGAGGACCGGCTGGTCATCATCCTGGATCTGGCCCGCGTGGTCGACCGAGTCGTCCTGGTGATGGCCGAGGCGGACGATCAGTTCGAGTCGTAGACGGTTCTCCACGGGCCGTTGCCCGGGCGGAGCCACGGGGCGGACTTCGGTGAGGCCGGGGTCCGCTCCGGATTACGGCCGGGGAGTGAAATGCCGGCCCGGAACAACGGCGCCACCGGCCGGCCCGACGCGGATCGACTGATCGGCCACAGCGGAAAGACGACAGATGACGGACCGGACCCCATCCCGAAGAGAACTCCTCGGCGAACTCGACGCCCTGCGCCGGCGAGTCGCCGAGCTGGAGAAATCTCCCCGCCCCGACCGGGGACGGTCCCCCGGCCCGGATGGGGAGGTCGACCTCGGTCGCGACTTGATTCAGTCCCTGCCGGTACCCCTGGTGGCCATCAGTCCCCAGGGCCGGGTCCTGATGATGAACGCGGTGGCGCTCGAGGCCCTGGGCTATCAGTCGGAAGAGGTCGAGGGTCTTGACTTCCTGACCGCCTTTGTGCCGGAGGCCGATCGGGAAAAGTTCGCCGAAGTCCTGCGGCGGATGATCGACGGCCAACAGCCGACGGTGATCGAAAGCCGTGTTTTGGACAAGGGCGGCCGCCGGAGGTTGTGGGAGATCCACGGGCGGCTGGTGCTGCCGGGCAACGGCCGACCGCCCTATTCCTGCTGCGTCGGCATCGACGTCACCGAACGTCGACGGACCGAGGCGGCGTTGCGGGAGAGCGAGGCCCGGTATCGGGCCCTGGGGGAAGACATGCCGGCCCTGATCTGCCGGTTTCTGCCCGAGGGGACCCTGACGTTCGTCAACGGCGAATACGCCGCTTATCTCGCCAAGGAACCGGAAGAACTCCTGGGCGAAAACTTCTTCCAGTTCGTGCCGGAGTCGGACCGTCAGCGGATCGGGGACCACTGGTCGTCACTCGACGCCGGCCGGCCGGCCCGTACTTACGAGCACGAGGTGGTGGGCGGCGACGGATCGATGCGGTGGCGACAGTGGACCGATCGGGCCCTGTTCGATGAACAGGGGCGGATCGTCGAATACCAGTCCATCGGGTTGGACGTCACCGAGCGGCGGCGGACCGAGGAGGCCCTGCGGCAGTCGGAAAGGCAATACCGCGGCCTTTTCAAAAACGCCCCGATCGGCCTGTTTCAGACCGCGCTCGACGGCCGGCCCTTGAGAGCCAACCCGTTCTTGGTTCGGATGCTGGGGTTTCGATCCCCGGACGAAGCCCTGGAGTGGACGTCGGATCTCGCCAAGGATTTCTACGCCAATCCGGAAGACCGGGCCAGACTCGTAAAAATGCTGTCCCAGGACGAACGCGTCCTCGATTTCGAAGTGGATCTTCGCCGCCGGGACGGAACCGTCTTCGCGGCCACCATCAGCGCCCAGGCCATCCGCCGCGACGACGGCGCCGTCAGTTTCCTGGAAGGCTTCGTTCAGAACGTGTCGATGCGCAAGCGGGCCGAGTCGGATCGGGTGCTGCTGGCCACGGCCATCGAACAGACGTCTGAAGTCGTGATCGTCACCGATAGGGAGGGGCTCATCCGGTACGTCAACCCGGCCTTCGAGCGGGTGACGGGACACAATCGGGAAGAGGCCTGGGGCCGCATTCCCTGGGACATCATGAGGCCTGACCAAGCCGACGACACCTCGTATCGCGATCTGGTGCAGGCGGTCCTCCGGGGGGAGGTCTGGTGTGGCCGTATCGTCGGCACCCACAAGAGCGGCCGGCAACATGAACTCGAGATGACCGCCAGTCCCGTCCGGGACTCTCAGGGCGCCGTCGCCGGCTTCGTGGCCGTCGGCCGGGACGTGACCTATGAGTTGACCATGGAGCGGCAGTTGCGCCAGGCCCAAAAAATGGAGG
>JAHJDS010000428.1 GCA_018812395.1 Pseudomonadota bacterium | reverse complement strand
CATCCCGGCCGCCCAGGCGGGGGCGGTGCGTGACGACCTGGCCGCCGGCCGGACCCGGGTAGTGGTCGGCACCCAGGCCCTGATTCAATCGAGCACCGGCTTTGCCAATCTCGGGCTGGTGGTGGTCGACGAGCAGCACCGCTTCGGCGTGGCCCAGCGGCACGCCCTCCTGGCCCGGGACCCGGCGCCGGACCTGCTGGTCATGAGCGCCACGCCCATCCCCCGGACCCTGGCCCTGACCCTGTACGGCGACCTGGACCTGACGGCCATTGACGAGTTGCCGCCCGGGCGGCCGCCGGTGGTGACCCGGGTCTGCGCCCTGGACGATGAAGTAGCCTGGGCGCCGGTGGTGGCCACCGAGATCGAGGCCGGGGGCCAGGCCTTTGTGGTCGCCCCGGTGATCGAGGCCTCCGAGGCCCTGGGCGTGGACGGGGCGATCGAGTTTTTTGATCGGGTCCAGGCGCTGTTTCCCGGGGTCGAGGTCGGACTGGTCCACGGCCGGCTGGACGCCACTGAGCAGCAGGCGGTCATCGTTGACTTCGAGGCCGGAAACATCCGGATATTGGTGGCGACCACGGTCATCGAGGTCGGGATCGACGTGCCCGGGGCTACGGTCATGGTCGTGTGTCACGCCGAGCGGTTCGGCCTGGCCCAACTCCATCAGCTCCGGGGCCGGGTGGGCCGGGCCCAGGACCAGGCCCGGGCGGCCCAGTGCCTGCTGCTGCATGGGGCCGAGGTCGGGCCCGAGGCCATGAGTCGTCTGGAGGTGTTATGTAAAACCCGGGACGGCTTCGTGGTGGCCGAGGAGGACCTCAAGCGCCGGGGACCGGGCGAGTTTTTGGGCCGGCGGCAGAGCGGGGTGCCGGTGTTCAGGGCGGCCCATCTGGTGGCCGATCTGGGCCTGTTGGAAGCGGCCCGCGAGGAGGCGGGGCGATTGCTCGATTCCGACCCGGACCTGTCTTCCCACAGCCAGGTCAAGGCCGAACTGATCCGCCGCTGGGGCGAAGTGATGCACCTGGGACGCGTTCTGTAATAGATGATAGTGTTGCGACATAATAGTATTATCGATGGGATAGACATTCCTGCGGCCGTCTTATAAAAAGCTAGTCCTCAGTGATTCAATTGATCGTCTCCACACATTTTTTTATCTCCTGAAACGCCTACGCAACGCAAGAATGAAAATTGCGAATAATGAGGTTCCGATTATTGTTTCTACAGCTATTATCCACCGATCAACTAGCGAATGTTGTCCTACATCCAAAGCACCCATCTTAAATGGCAAGCTATGGCTGATGGCTTTTAGAATTGATTCCCAAGGACAGGCAAAATCAGGTAGTGCAAAACCCAGTGCTGCTCCAAAAATTGTAAGTAAAAACCAAACAAACGCCCTTGCAGGTCTTTCACCATATCCACTCAATATTCTATACAGCCACAAACCAAACGCTCTGAAATATCTTTTATCGTCCATGGCTCGTGCTAGCTTCATTTCCATAGCAGAAAAATGAAAATCACCTGCTGTGATTGGATCTTTAGTCCTTTCTAGAGATTCTTTTAATTGTAAGGCCAGTATTTCTACGTCAGACGGCATACGGGGCACACGGTTTTCGTCCGCCTCGTCGGGAGGTAAATTTACTCCACTAATAATCCACGGTCTTAGTCTTTTCTCCCTTTTTAGTATGCCATATTTCTCATATACCAATTGCCTGGCTTTTTTCTCAGCTTCCCTACTATCTTCTGCGACCGCTGAAATCGCCCCTCTTTCAATCCTGGAATTGCCCCTTTTTACCGCGCTTTCTGCTCTTACTGCTAGTCTGCGATAGTGGATTCTTCTTTCGAATGCCTCTTTTACCTCCCTAATGTCACCTTCAACTCTACGACGAGGCACCAAGGTTAATATCTCTTTGTATGTTGCTTTCTCATTATCTGAAACGTCTACGCGCGGATTCGATTTTTCTAACCCGAAGGGCCAATCAATGTTCCTCTCATATCGGTCTCTTCGCCAAATTAACTCGTCGAATAGTATGCGTCTTCTTAAAAAGCATGGCCATACCCAACAAGTGCCTAGGTGTAATTGCTAAAGAGGTTGTTCACACGGTTCCAAGCATGGAGACTGGTGATTGACAAAGTCATCAGCTCGAACTTGGAGGGCCGCATGAACAACCACCATTACAATGCCAGAACAACCGTTTTCAGTCGAGTCCT
>JAHJDS010000427.1 GCA_018812395.1 Pseudomonadota bacterium | reverse complement strand
GTTCTTGACCTTGGCCAGCCGGTCGACGACGGCGCCGGACTCAGTGGACCCCGCCTGGGAGATGGCGTCCAGCAGGATGTTGTAGGCGTCCCAGGACAGGGCGGCCACCGAGTCGGGGGTCTGCTTGTAGGCCGCCAGGTAGAGCTTGACGAATTTGGCTCCCTGGGCCGTGGTCACGCCCTTGGCGTCGAAGTGGGTGGTGAAATACAACCCCTCGACGGCCTTTTGGCCGATCTTGATCAGCTCCGGGGCCTGGGCCGCGTCGCCGGACAGGAGCGGAATGGTCAGGCCCTGTTCCCGGGCCTGGCGGGCGATGAGGGCGTCCTCGGCAAAGTAGCCGGGCACGTACAGGATGTCCGGCTTGGCCACCCTAACGGCGCCGAGCTGGGCGGTGAAGTCCTGGTCGCCGGTCTGGTAATAGGTCTTGAGCACGATCCGGCCGCCCATTTTCTTGAAGGAACGCATGAAGAAGGCGGCGATGCCGACGCAGTAGTCCTGGGACTTGTCGATGAGCACGGCCGCGGTCTTGGCTTTAAGTGTCTTCCGGGCAAAGGCGGCGGCGACGTGTCCCTGGAAGGGGTCGATGAAGCAGACCCGGAAGATGTACTTCCGGTTCTGGGTGACCAGGGGGTTGGTCGCCCAGGGGCTGACCATGGGGATCTTGGCCTGCTCGCAGACCGGCGCCCCGGCCAGGGAGTTGGAGCTGGTCAGGCCGCCGATGACGGCCACCACCTTGTGGCGCCGGATGAGGCGGTTGACGGCGTTGGCCGATTCGACCTTGTCCGACTTGTTGTCCACCAGGATGAGCTTGACCGGCCGGCCCAGGACGGTGGGTCGGTTCTTGAAGGCCAATTGCAGGCCCTGCCAGCCCATCTGGCCGTAGGGGGCCGAGGGGCCGGTCATGGGGAAATAGACGCCGATGAGGATCGGTTTCTTGGCCGCCGACACGGTGGCGGGTGAAAACAGGAGTCCCATCGCCAGGAGCGACACCAGGAGCTTACGCATCTCAACCTCCCCCTCTTTCTGGTCATCGTCCGATAAACGGTGGTGACCGGGAAAACGAAAACCTCGAAACGCATTGACCGCCGGCCGCCCGGACGGGGGCGGGCGTCAAGGTGTACTATTATCAGTTTTTGGTCGGCTTGTTAACCGGTTTTCGTCGTAGCAAAGATGATTGGCCGCCGGGGGTCGCTTGTCAGGGGTTTCAGGGCGGTATATATTGGACATGCAGTCTCATTTTTGGGCCTTTATGGAATGACGTAAGACATGAGCACGCACCTGGACGCCATCGACGCCGGCCTGATGGCCGTCAACCGCCAGGGTCAGATCACCTCGTTCAACCGCAAGGCCGAGTTGCTGACCGGTCTGGCCCGGCCGGCGGTCCTGGGCCGCCGGTGCGACGAGGTGTTTCCGGACTGGGGATGTCAGGAGTCCTGCCCCCTCCGAAAAGAAAACCTCCGGGCCGCCGACTGCCGGCGGACGGTTCACCTCACCCTGAGCGGCCGGAACGAATCGGGGCTTTTGGTCAAGAAGACCACGGCCGCCCTGACCGACCCGTCCGGCCGGATCCAGGGCCTGACCGAGACCCTGGTCGAGCAGTCGGCGCCGGCCGAGTCGGGCCAGCACCAGTCCCGGCTGATCCTGGACTCCATGGCCGACGGGGTGTTCGCCACGGACGCCGAGTTGCGAATAACCTTCTTCAACCGGGCCGCCGAGCAGATCACCGGCCTGCCCCGCCACCAGGCCCTGGGCAAACCCTGCCGCGAGGTGTTCAATTCGACGTTGTGCGATTCGGGCTGTCCCCTGGGCAAGGCCATGCAGAGCGGGCGTCCCCAGGTGGAACAAGAGGCCGTGTTCGTCCGCCAGGACGGCCGGTCGGTGGTTCCCGTCAGCGAGACGGCCACACCGCTCTTGGGTCCAGACGGCTCGGTGCGCGGGGCGGTCGGCACCTTCCGGGCCCTGGACCTGTCCCGGGCCGTGGACGCCAAGGCGGCCAAGGCCCGCCACTGGGAGGACTTCATCGGCGTCAGCCCCCGGATCAAGCGCATCTTCGAGGTCCTCAAGC
>JAHJDS010000426.1 GCA_018812395.1 Pseudomonadota bacterium | reverse complement strand
GACCGATCGCTTCATCACCGGCGACACCGACGAGGTCTACCTCCTGTACAGCCGGTTCGTGAACATGGCCTCCCAGGTGCCGACCGTCACCCAGCTGCTGCCCATCACGCCGCCCGGCGCCGAGGAGACCGATGAGCCGGCCGGCGGCGGGGTCGAGTACCTGATGGAGCCCTCGGCCGAGGAAATCATCTTCGAGTTGTTGCCGCGCAGCGTCAACGTCAAGATCTACGCCGGGCTCCTGGAGACCAACACCTCGGAGCAGGCGGCGCGGATGACGGCCATGGACAACGCCACCAGGGCCTGCAAAGACATGATCAACGATTTGACCCTGGCCTTCAACAAGGCCCGCCAGGCGGCCATCACCACGGAGTTGATGGACATCGTCGGCGGGGCAGAGGCCCTGGCAAAGGCCTCTTAAGACATATTTGGGGAGGTTTCCGGTGGAATTTGGCAAGATTACACAGGTCATCGGTCCGGTCGTGGACGTTGGGTTCGAGGGCGTCCTGCCCGAGATCTTCACCGCTCTGACCCTCACCAACCCGGCCATCGACGATTCCGAGGACAACCTGGTCGTCGAGGTCGCCCAGCACCTGGGCGACAACGTGGTCCGGACCATCGCCATGGACGTCACCGACGGTCTGGTCCGGGGCATGCCGGTCAAGAACACCGGCAATCAGATCCAGATGCCCGTCGGCGACGCGACCCTGGGCCGGGTGCTAAACGTGGTCGGCCGGCCGGTGGACGGCCTGGGCCCGGTGGTCTCGGACCAGTACTACCCCATCCACCGCGCGGCGCCGTCCCTGACCGATCAGGACACCACGGTCAAGGTCCTCGAGACCGGGGTCAAGGTCATCGACCTCTTGGTCCCCTTCCCCCGCGGCGGCAAGATGGGCATGTTCGGCGGCGCCGGCGTGGGCAAGACGGTCATCATGATGGAGATGATCCACAACGTGGCCATGCAGCACGGCGGCATCTCGGTGTTCGCCGGCGTGGGCGAGCGGACCCGCGAGGGTAACGACCTGTACCACGAGATGAAGGACTCCGGCGTCCTGCCCAAGGCGGCCCTGATCTACGGCCAGATGACCGAGCCGCCTGGCGCCCGGGCCCGGGTGGCCCTGAGCGCCCTGACCGCGGCCGAGTACTACCGCGACGAGCAGGGTCAGGACGTGCTGCTGTTCATCGACAACATCTTCCGCTTCACCCAGGCCGGCTCCGAGGTCTCGGCCCTCCTCGGCCGGATGCCCTCGGCGGTCGGCTACCAGCCCACCCTGGGCACCGACCTGGGCGAACTCCAGGAGCGGATCACCTCGACCCAGAAGGGCTCGATCACCTCGGTCCAGTGCGTCTACGTCCCGGCCGACGACTTGACCGACCCGGCCCCGGCGACGACCTTCGCCCACCTCGACGGCACGGTCGTGCTCTCAAGGCAAATCGTCGAGCTGGGCATCTACCCGGCGGTGGACCCCCTGGACTCGACCTCCCGGATCCTGGACCCGGCCTACATCGGCGAGGAGCACTACCGCGTGGCCCGCAACGTCCAGATGCTCCTGCAGAAGTACAAGGACCTCCAGGACATCATCGCCATTTTGGGCATGGACGAACTGAGCGACGAGGACAAGCTGACCGTGGGCCGGGCCCGGAAGATCCAGCGGTTCTTGTCCCAGCCCTTCCACGTGGCCGAGGAATTCACCGGTTCGCCCGGCAAATTCGTCAAGATCGAGGACACGGTCCGCGCCTTCAAGGAGATCGTCGAGGGCAAGCACGACGACGTGCCCGAGCAGGCCTTCTACATGGTCGGCGGCATCGAGGAAGTGCTTCAGCGGGCTGAGGAGATGGCCGCCGCCTAGAGGCCCCCGGGCCGGCCACGAAGCCTGGTCGCGCCGGCCCGTGGTCCGGACCGGGACCGAGCGGGGCCGGCGGCCCGGGATGGGACGCCGGCCGGTTACAGCGAGGACAATCAAGTGGCTGATAAAATTCAGTTGGAAGTCGTCACCCCGGAGCGGCCGGTGGTCTCGGAGGCGGTGGACCTGGTCGTCGCCACCTCGACCGAGGGCGAGTTCGGCGTCCTGCCCAACCACGCCCCGCTGCTGACCACCTTGACGGCCGGCGAGTTGCGCTACCGCGTCGGGGACAAGCAGGAGTCCATGGCCGTGCTGGGCGGTTTCGCCCAGGTGGCCGACAACAAGGTGACCATTCTGGCCGACGCCGCGGAAAAGGCCCGCGAGATCGATCTCGACCGCGCCCAGCGGGCCCGGGAGCGGGCCGAAAAGCGCCTGGCCGCGGCCCGGCTCGAAGAGGTGGATTTCATCCGGGCCGAGGTCGCCCTCAAGCGGGCCCTGTTGCGGTTGAAGCTGGCCCGAAAGGCCTCGGGAAGTTAATAAAATCCAGTTCCATATCTTCGGTTCGGCCGGCCCTGCGGGGCCGGCTTTTTTTAGCCCGGACTATTCATGAGGGTTCGTGACGAGGGGTTGATATCCCGAGCGAGAGGCGAAGTTGGAGCTATTTTTGCGCGGAGGCATAGTAGTCACTATGTCGAGCACAGAAATGGCGAAACGAGCCGCGCAGCCGGGATAGCGACGCCGCAGTAGAAGTCTCATGAATAATCCGGGTTTAGGGGCGGGCCGTCCCTGGCGCATCGAGCCGGGTCACCCCCGATGCCGGAACGATTCGATATTCAGGCACCGACCCGACTCCGGGTCGAGATCGAGGACCACCCCCATGGCCACGGCCTCTCCCTTGGCCGGCCGGAAGGGCGTCGGCCTCCCCCGGATGAACCGCTCGATGATGCCCGCCTGGTCCAGGCCGATGATCGAGTCCTCGACCCCGGTCATGCCGATATCGGTGATGAATCCGGTGCCGCGGGCCAGCACCCTGGCGTCGGCGGTCTGGACGTGGGTGTGGGTGCCGATCACGGCGCCGACCCGACCGTCCAGGTAGTGCCCCATGGCCGCCTTCTCGCTGGTGGCCTCGGCGTGGAAATCGACGACGATGACCTTGGTCTCTTGAGCCAACCGTTCCAGGTGCTCGTCGGCGGTCCGGAAGGGGTCGTCCAGGGGCGACATGAAGATGCGTCCCTCGAGATTGAGGAAGGCCACCGGCGCGCGGCCGGCGGCGCGGACCACCACGGACCCGGACCCGGGGGCCGTGGGCGGGTAATTGGCCGGCCTGAGGACGCGGGGGTTCTCGTCCAGAAAAGGCCCGATGCCCCGCTGCCGCCAGACGTGGTTGCCGGTGGTCAAGACGTCCACGCCGGCCTCCAGCAGGGCCCTGGCCTCCCGGGGGGCCAGGCCCAGGCCGCCGCTGGCGTTTTCGGCATTGGCGGCGACCAAGTCCGGGGCGTAGCGTTCCCTGAGGCGGGGCAGGTTTTCGGCCAGAAAAACGCGGCCCGGCCGGGCGAACACGTCCCCGAAAAAGAGCACCCTGACTGACTGACCCGAAGGCCTGTCCAAAGCGGCCGCCGAAGACATCGCTTTGCTCCGAGAGCCTTTGATCACCGCGGGGAAGCGGCCGGCGGCTTAGCGGGCATAGTGGACCGCCCTGGTTTCCCGGATAAGGGTGATCTTTATCTGGCCGGGGTAGGTCAGCTCCGTCTCGATCTTCCGGGCGATGTCGCGGGCGATGAGCACGGACTCTTCGTCGGACACCTGGTCCGATTCGACGATGATCCTGACCTCGCGCCCGGCCTGGATGGCGTAGGACTGGCTGACGCCCTTGAATGATTTGGCGATACGCTCCAGGTCCTCGAGGCGCTTGACGTAGGACTCGAGCATCTCCCGCCGGGCGCCGGGCCGGGCCCC
This sequence comes from Pseudomonadota bacterium, assembly GCA_018812395.1. Taxonomy (GTDB): domain Bacteria; phylum Desulfobacterota; class Desulfarculia; order Desulfarculales; family JAHJDS01; genus JAHJDS01. The sequence goes on along the minus strand of JAHJDS010000426.1, from coordinate 4,745 downwards.
GGACAGGGTGTCGGCCGCCTGGACCAGGACGGCCAGCACGCTGCTCGGCTCGACGTCCTCATGGTGGGCGGCCACGGCGTGGACCACCGCCGCGGACTCGCCGTACTTTTTCAAGAGATCGGACCCGATGGTGGCGTGCGGTCCCTCGACCTCGTGATCCACCGCCTTGCCGATGTCGTGCAACAGCCCGGCCCGCTTGGCCTGCTTGACGTTCAGCCCCAGTTCCGCCGCCATGATGCCGCACAGGAAGGCGACCTCGATCGAGTGCTGCAGCACGTTCTGGGCGTAGGACGAGCGGTACTTGAGCTTACCGATGTGGTTGATCAGCTCGTTGTGGATCCCGTGCACGCCCACGTCGAAGGTGGCCTGTTCGCCGATCTCGCGGATGGTCACCTCCATCTCCGAGGAAACCTTTTTGACCACCTCCTCGATCCGGGCCGGATGAATGCGGCCGTCGGAGATGAGCCGCTCCAGGGACTGGCGGGCCACCTCCCGGCGGACCGGATTGAACCCGGACAGGATGACCGCCTCGGGCGTGTCGTCGATGATCAGATCGATGCCGGTGGCCGCCTCGAGGGCCCGGATGTTGCGCCCCTCGCGGCCGATGATGCGACCCTTCATGTCGTCACTGGGAAGATTGATCACGGACACGGTTTTTTCGGCCACGTAATCGCCGGCGTAGCGCTTGACCGCCTGGGCGAGAATCTCCTGGGAGCGTTTCAGGGCGGCCTCCCTGGTTTCCTGTTCGATCCGTTTGAGGCGACGGGCGGCCTCGAGGCGGGCCTCCTCCTCGATGGACCGGATCAGGGCCTCCCGGGCCTCATCGGCGCTCATGCCGGCCAGGGACTCGAGCCGGGCCCGCTGCTCCTCGACGAGTTGGCCGTACGTCTCCTTGTCACGCTCGACCCTGACCTGGAGGTCGGACACCCGGCTCTCCTTCTTGAGCAGGACCGATTCACGCTCCTGAAACTGGTCGGCCTTCTTGTCGAGACCGATTTCCTTTTGGGACAGCCGGCGTTCGAGGTCTATCAGTTCGGCCCGCCTGTCCTTGAACTCGCCCTCGGACTCCTGTTTCATCTGGAACAGGACGTCCTTGGCCTGGAGCTGGGCCTCCTTCTTGATGGAACCGGCTTCTTTTTTGGCGTCGTCAACTATTTTACGGCTGAGGACCTCGACCGACTCGACCTGGTTCTCGACCATCCGTTTCCGGAGCATGATGCCCAAAAACAAGCCGAGAGACCCGAAAATCAAGGCCGCCACGCCACTGACAAGGATATAGAGGGCCATGACAGACTCCTGGTCAATATGTAGATCGGCCTGAGGTGCAAAACGGGTCAGGGCGGCAAGGCGGCCCCAGAAACACACCTGACTGGCGGCCCCTGGTTCGGCCGGGCGGGACATGGCGCGGTCGGGACAAGGCCGGCCCGCCGCTACTACTCGGGGCGGGCGGATTTGGGGGAGTCGTCGGACTCTGGTCTATGGTTGGTCGGGCACTGTTCGGTGTGGCCGGCCGGACCCGTCACCGGATCCGCCATCGTGGCGCGGGCGGGACCGCGGTGCGGCCACCTACCGGCCGACCTGACCTCCCAGCAAGGGACACAAGTTCCTTGCGGCGGTAAAAACGAGAGTCACGACCCATTAATTCCTAAACCAAAACCCCTCCGGGGCTTGTTCCGTTGGCGCGGCCCGTCCCCCTCTCCAGTTCATCCTCGGGCCTGTTATACCTGTCGATCGGCCGGTTGTCCTCCTCTTGCTAAGCCGGTTTTTCCAACGAGCTTGCAGCCGATCGTTGTGGGACGTCCCTTTCCAGTTTAGCCAGCAGCTTGCGGCTTCGTTCTTGCACCCCTTTTAACAACTGGTCCCGTTCCTCGCGGACCAGAAGATATTCATGGGTGATATTGAGCGCGGCCAGGATGGCCACGTTCAGTTTGGCGGTGGTCCGGGTGGCCGCACTGACCTCGGCGATCTTGGTGTTGAGGTAATCGACCACCTCGAGCACCCGTTCCTCGGCCTCGTCGGTGCGAATGGTGTGGGCCTGCCCCAGGATTTCGATCTTTACCAGGGTGTCTCCCATGCTTCGCCTCGACGGCCGCCAAAAACCTAAATGTCCCCGCCCGCGGTCGCCGAGGAATCGATTTTGGCCACCAGGCCGTCGATGCGGGCCTTGACCAAGTTGCGTTCGTGATCGGCGGCCTCGAGCCGGTTTTTCAAGGAGGCTATTTCCTCCTCTTTTTGGGCGATGGTCGTCTTTTGATCCTCGATGTGACGGGCCTGTTCGCTCTGCCGGGTCATCATTTCGTCGATTTTGGCCTCGAGCCTCTCAAAGACTTCCATATCCATGTGGTTCTTCTCCTCCTTAAGGCATCCTTGCCGTTTTTGCCCAAGAAGTCAAGATGTTTGTTGGCCCCGGATCGCCCCTGAACCCTCATTCGACCGTCACGCTCTTGGCCAGATTTCGCGGTTGATCCACGTCCGTGCCCCTCAGATCGGCCACGTGGTAGGCCAGCAGCTGCAGCGGAATGGCAAACAGGATCGGAGTCAGATGAAAAACGGTTTCCGGCACGATGATCAAATGTGATATGGGGATATCGCTAAAAAAACGGTCCGGGCCGACGTCGCTGACCACCACCAGCTCACCCTGGCGGGCCGCCACCTCGGCCATGTTGGACACGGCCTTGTCAAAGGTGGGGCTGCTCCCCGAGGCCGCGACCACGACCGGGACGTCCTCGTCGATCAGGGCGATGGGCCCGTGCTTCATCTCGCCGGCCGGATACCCCTCGGCGTGGATGTAAGAGATCTCCTTGAGCTTGAGCGCCCCCTCCAGGGCGAGGGGGTAGAGCAGACCCCGGCCCAAGTAGAGGAAATCGCGTCGATTCATCAGTTGCCGGGCGATGGACCGGATCCGGTCGGACCCGTCCAGGCAATCCTCCATCAGCCGGGGCAGCCGGATCATCTCCTCCAGAAAGGCGCGGCGCTCCGCCTGGGACATGGTGCCCCGGACGCCGGCCAGGTGCACGGCCAGCATTGACAGCGCGGCCAACTGGGTGGTGAAGGCCTTGGTCGAGGCCACGCCGATCTCCGGGCCGGCGTGGGTGTAGAGCACGCCCTCGGTCTCGCGGGTGATGGTCGAGCCGACCACGTTGCAGATGGACAACCGTCTGGCCCCCTTGGCCCGCCCCTCCCGGACGGCGGCCAGGGTGTCGGCCGTCTCTCCGGACTGGGAGATGCCGATGAGCAGGGTCCGCTCATCCAAAATCGGGTTGCGGTAGCGGAACTCGGACCCGAGATCGACCTCGACCGGCAGCCGCGCCAGTTCCTCGATCAGGAATTTGCCCACCAGGGCGGCGTGCCAGGACGTGCCGCAGGCGACGATGACCAGTCGTTCGATCTCGCCTGAAGCCATCTTGCCAAGCCCCAAGTCGTCCGGGAAGACGTCGCCGGTCTCGGCCCGGAGGCGCCCCCGGATGGTGTCGATGACCGCCCGCGGCTGCTCGAAGATTTCCTTGAGCATGAAGTGCTTGTAGCCGGCCTTCTCGGCCATGACCGGCGACCAGGAGATGGTCTGGACCTCCTTGGGGACGGGCCGGGCCGCCAGGTCGGTGACGCGGTAGCCGTCCGGCCCGACCTCGACCAGCTCGTCGTCGTCGAGATAGACCACCCGGTTGGTGTGGGTCAGGATGGCCGGGACGTCCGAGGCGACGAAGAACTCGCCCTCGCCCAGGCCCAGGATCAGCGGCGACTCCTTGCGGGCGGCGAGGAGGGTGTCCGGGTGGCGGTGGTCCAGGAGGGCCAGGGCGAAGGAGCCTTCCAGAAGGGCCAGGGCCCGGCCCATGGCCGCCAGGAGGTCGTCGTCGTTGCGGGAGAGTTCCCGGTCGATCAGGTGGGCGATGATCTCGCTGTCGGTCTCCGAGGAGAAGTCTCGTCCGTCGGCCGCCAGTTCCGCCTTGAGGGCCGAAAAATTCTCGATGATGCCGTTGTGGACCACGGCCACCCGACCCGAGACGTGGGGGTGGGCGTTGGTCTCATTGGGCCGGCCGTGGGTCGCCCAGCGGGTGTGGCCGATGCCCAGGTGGGCCCGGACCGGATTGTCCCGGAGGATGGCCTCCAGTTTTTGGAGCTTGCCTTCGGCCCGTCTGACCTCGAAGCCGCCGTCCTTGATGACCGCCAGGCCGGCCGAGTCGTAGCCCCGGTACTCGAGGCGTTTGAGGCCGTCGAGGATGACCTCGCTGGCGTCCTGGGGACCCAGGTATCCGATGATGCCGCACATGTCAGCCGTCCCTTAAATGCAAAATGGTTTCGAGCCGCTGCTGGAATCGCCGGGCCTCGCCGCAGCGACGGGCGACCCGGTCGAAATTGGCCGCCACCCGTCGGGAGGCCCGCCGGTACTTGTCGGTCCGCTTGCGGTGACGGCCCCGACTCTGCAGGCCCATGTCGGCCAGGGCCTCGTCCACGCCCGGGTTGCACTCGATATTGGCCAGGGGCCGTCGGGCCAGGGCGGCGTGAATCCAGGTCTCGGTCCGCAGGCAGGGCACGGCGAAGACCACGTTTTTGGGGATCGGCGGTCGGCACCAACTCCGGACCCGGCCCCGGACCGCCCCGGCGAACCGGGCCGCGCTCCGGCAGCGCAGCCGGAGGTCCAGGTCGTCGGCGATGTCGGCGTCGACGTGAATGACCAGCAGGTCCAGCCGGGGCCAGATCAGGTTCATGTAGGCCTCGAGATCGGCCGCGTCCGCCTGGCACCACCG
>JAHJDS010000425.1 GCA_018812395.1 Pseudomonadota bacterium | reverse complement strand
GCCGCCCCGACAGACGATCCCCTGGCCGAGGTCCTGGCCCTATTCCCCGGGGCTCGGATTATCCCCGAGGCCGACGGCCCGAAGGCCCGCCCCCAAGGCGGTCAGGCCGAAGGGCCGACGGACCGACTGGTCCGCTGCGCCGATTGCGAACACGGCCAGGACCGGACCACGCCCCATGGCCGGGGACAGTGCCTAGAAACGGGCGATTGGTACTGGGGAATGAAGCCCCGTTACTGTTCAACCTTTACCGCCGCCGGCACGGCCGAGGCGGCCTGATAGTGGGCATAGGATGAGCCGTTGACATCGACACCCGCGAGTGGCACGGTGGGAGGTGCCCCCGGTTTCCCGGGGGACATTCCCGGAAATCTGCCGTTTTGGGGGCTGTCGATGCAAGGGACCATCCTCACCCGCCAGAAGTGCCGCCAGTGCGATCAACCCTTTGGCCTGGGCATGTTCCAGGGCCGGGTCGCCCTGGTCTGCGCTTGCGGGCACGCCGCCAACCGGCACACCATTTTACTCAAGTGGAAAGGCCAACAGCTTTGGATCAGCAAGGACCGGGACGGTCGGCCACTGGCGACTTACGAACACGCCGTCCGGGAACTAGAGGGGATTCGCCGCGAGATAGACCGCCACGCATTTAATCCGGCCCTGTATCGGCCCTCGAAGCTCAAGCCCATGCTTGCCGAGAACTATTTCCCACGGTGGCTTGAACATCAAAAAGCCAGGGCTGACCACGGCGAGATAGCACCCTCGACTTTGAGAATGAGGACCCGGTTTGTACGTTACTGGGCCGAAGCCTTTCGGGGTAAAGACATACGGGACCTGCGCTATGGTGACTTTGAGGATTACAAGGACGAGCTATTAAAACGACGTAGCCCCAAGACTGTTTGGAATATCATTCGCGACCTACGAGCGTGCTTGCGTTGGGCAAAGAGACGCGGTGATCTTGGCGCTATGCCAGAGTTTCCAGAAGTGAAGTACGACCGGACCGAGGTGAAGTGGATTGACGAGGCGACCCAGTTTCAGATCATTTCTGAGATTCCCGAGCGCCACCGCCCCGTTTACATTTTTCTGGCCACTTACGGTCGCCGGCCTGGCGAAGCCCGGGCCTTAAAATGGGACTGTATTGATTTCAAGAATCGGGATATATTGATTAAGCGGACCTTCTCGGACAACACCGTTAAGGAATCGACCAAGGCCCACATTGTAACCCGCCTAAAGATGACGCCGGAAATAGAGGCGATGCTGAATGCCCTTCCCAGGTCCATTTCCGGCTATGTGTTTGTCAACGAGCAGGGCAGGCCGTACCAGCACCTTGAAAGAAAGTGGGAACGGGCGGCGAAAAAGGTAGGCGTGAACATCACCCTGTACCAGGGCACCCGGCATTCTTTTGGAACCCAAGCGGTTGCAGAGGGGCACAGCCTGGCCTTGGTCGGACAGGCCATGGGCCACGCCGATCCCCGTACAACAATGCGCTACGTGGCGTCCGATTCAAACCGCCTGGTAAAGGTGGCCAGACGGCAAATTGCTACCCTGTTGCAACCCGGTTTTAAAAAGTTATCTGATTGATAACATTGGCAAAAGGTGGCGGAGGGAGAGGGATTCGAACCCCCGGACCCCGTCAAGGGTCAGCGGTTTTCAAGACCGCCGCCTTCAACCGCTCGGCCATCCCTCCTTCAACCAACCATAAACCCATCATCGCCGGGGGGTCAAGAAGCCGGGGCGACGAGTGTCTATGGCAGGGTCGGCCGGAGCTGGTGGGCCGCGGTGAAACAAAGCCGTCTCAGCCACAAGCAGGACACGACCGACCCCAGGGCGGTCGAGCCGACCAGCATCAGCATGACCACGATCTGGTACCTGACCGCCGCCAACGGGTCCGCGCCGGCCAGGACCTGGCCGCTCATCATCCCCGGGATGAAGACCACGCCCACCCCCATCATCGACACGATGGACGGCAGCATGCCCGTCCGGACCGCCTCCCGCAACCATGGCCGGGAGGCCTCGTTCCGGTCCGCCCCCAGGCTGAGGAGGAGTTCCACCTGGGCCCGGTTGCGGCTCAAGCCGGTCACCAATCTCTCCAGGGCCGAGGTCGGCTCGTCCAGGAGCAACACCTCGGGTTCGAAGAGCAAGGCCCGGAGCAGGGCCACCCGCTGGGCCTGACCCACGGACAGGCGATCGGCCTCCTCGTCGAGGTCCACCCCGCCCAGGCCCAACTCGTCGAGTCTGGTCCGCAGGGCATGGTCGCCCGGGGCCGGCGTCCCCCGGGCCGCCTTGAAGTTGAAACCCAAGGTCAGGGTGTGCCGCACCGACCCCGGGACCATGACCGGCGTTTGGGAGAGATACGTCAGTCGCCGCCGGAGTTCGGTCACCGGACAGTCCTCGATCGGGCGGCCGTCAAAAAAAATCCGGCCGCCCGTGGGCGACAGCAGACGGCAGAGGAGTTTGAGGAAGGTCGATTTACCGACCCCGGACGGGCCGGTGATCAGGACCAGGTCCTTTGTCCCCGCCTCGAAGGAGAGTCCGGCCAGGACCGGTTTTTTGGCCGGATGGGCGAAGGTCACCTCATGGAAACGGATCAAGCGCCGCCTCGGTTCTGGGGTTCAGCAAACGGACCGCCACCCATCCTCGGCGGCGCGGGAATCAAACCCAACAGAAGCCGGATGACCTGGCCAGGCCCATCGCCCCCATGTCCCAAATTACCCGGCGGCCTTGGCCGGGGCCGGGTGAGCGGTGATGGTCGAGACGTACTTGACCCAGTCGTAACCATAGTGATCCCGGGCCACCACCCGCAGCGGAAAGCCGTGCTTTCGGGGCAGCGGCCGGCCATTGACGTGGGTCGCCAGGAACACGTCCCCCCGCTCGATTTCCTGAATGGAAAAACTCTTGGTCGTGGCCGTCTGTCCGGCCGGGCCCTTGATGACCACCGAGGCCACGCCGCCCTTGACTCCGGCCAGGCGGAGCAGCCGCCCCAGGGACACCCCGCGCCACCGGGCGTGATAGGAAAAGACGCCGGGGCAGATGAGCAGCACCTTTTTCTCGACGGGGGGCATCTTCAAGATCTGATCGTAGGTCAGACGCAGCGGCCGGGCCACGGCGCCTCCCACCTCCAGCCGCCATGTCTTCGGATCGAGCACCACGTCTGTCTGGCCCATGGTCCCGAATTTGTTGATCGGCGTCACCAACAGGTGCCGGGTGTCCAGTTCGCGGGGGACCTTGTTTTGGAGTCTGGTCGCCTGGGTCCCGGGCGGCAGTAAGACTCTCTTGAGTTTGGCCCACCCCCGGGGAACCACGCTCCAGGAGGAAACGAGCAGGCCGCCGCCGGCGGCCAGGATCTCGAGCGCTCGGCTCAGGAAAGAACGACGACTCGACATGGGAATGACTCCTTGCGGTCATGGCCGGCCGGGAAACACACCAGGACGCCCCCCACGCCGGTCGGCAATTAAGGCCAATTATACCGGCTACGGCCCGGGCGGGCCAGAACCCGGGCGGTCCGTCTTGCCCGGCCCCCGGGTCATGGGGTACACTGCCCTACCCAAGGAGGATGGGCCTTAAACAATGGGACCTCAAACCGAGACCGACAAGTCGACCCGGACCGGCCGCAAAAAGCGCCGGCTGACGGCCCTCTACGTGGCCTTGATCATCCTGGGCTGTCTGGCCCTGGTGGAGGGCGCGGCCCGATACATCTTCTACAACCACTTTCCGCTGCAGGCCAACCGGGGCATCAAGGTCGCCACCGGCGAGGAGAAGACCCCGATGAGCATGCGGGCCAACGCCTTCTGGCATCACCTGCCCAACCCCGCCTTTTACGTTCGTCAATTGTCGCGCTTCCAAACCCGCGGCCCGGACTTCAGGGTCCCCAAGCCGGCCGGGGAGTTCCGGATCATCTGCGTCGGCGACTCGACCACCTTTGGCTGGAAAAACGCGGTCGTCCAGACCTATCCCCACTACCTCCAGGAGATCCTCACCCAAAAAATTCCCGGCCGACAAATCAAGGTCATCAACGCCGGCGTACCCGGATTCAACTCCGCCTTCGCCCTCAGTTACCTGGCCCTGCGCCTGGTGCAACTCCAGCCCGACCTGGTCATCATCAAGCTCGGGTACAACGACGTGTTCGCCTATCTCATGCCCGGCCTCGAGGTGGACTACACCAACATCTTTCCCCGGCCCTTTGACGGCCGGATCAGGGACCAAAAATTCTGGCGCCTGGCCCGGCACATTTATATCCTCCGCTTCATCGGACACTGGCTGTTGGACCCCCCCGTCCAGCGCTACGTCTTCGGCGTCTGGGACCACCAGAGCTGCCGCCGTCCTCGCCTGCGTACCGGTTACCTCAAAAAAATGGCCATCTTCCGGTCCCACCTCCGGACGATGATCGCCCTGTGCCGGGCCCGCCGTATTCCGGTCATCCTGCTCGACCTGCCGTACAGCCGGGACGAACGCTACTATTGGCCGGCCCCCAAGGCCTTTTTCGGGATAAAGGTGCAAGGCGTCCTTGACAAACTGGGCGACGTCATCGAACGACTGGCCCGGGACAAGCATCCGGGCGTCTTTCTGGTGCGGACCAAGGGCCGGTTGGGCAAGGGTGATTTTTTTGACCACATCCACAACACGGCCCGGGGCAACCGGACCATTGCCCGGCTGATCGCCGAAAAAATCGCGGCCAACCGTCGGCGTCTGGGCCTATCCCGGCCGGCGAAGCCGTGATCCCGAAAACTTATTGTAATTGCTAATAAATAGCAATAATGTCCGGGTTGGAAACCATGGTCTTGTGGTCTCTGGGGCCGGCCTGTTTTCTCTCCATTGGTATAATTAATAATATTGGTGGGGCAGAATCCCGAATTAATGAAAATTTTCTTTTGGACTCTACCCTTGTTTTTTGATAGGAAATAACTAGGGTCCGTATATACCCCAAAAAGGTACCAGACATGAGCACGGCACATGTGGCCCGGTTGCCGGAGCAAAGGGCCGGAAAAGAGCGGACCGCGCGCCAGGGCGGGAGACCGGGCCGGAAACGCGACCGGGCTGACAGCGCTGATAACCGGGACACCCCTCAGGTGTATTTCAAGGAGGTGGAGCGGCATCCGCTTTTGTCCCGGGAACGGGAGATGGCGCTGGGCCGGACCATCCGCCAGGGCCAGGAAAAGATTGTCGACCTCTTTTTGGAGCACGGCCGCCGGTGCCCGCCGCTGAAGGACGACCGGCGCCGGGTCATCGCCTGGCGCAAGGAGGCGACCTCGTCTCCGTTGTCGGTGGACGACGTGTTGGAGCTGACCCTGTCGGGGATGCGGCGGGTGAGCACCAAGCGGGGCGGGTATCCCGAACTCCGTCCGGTGTGGCGGCGGATGCAGCGTCTGAGCGTCAAGATCAGACGGGCGGCCGACGAGATGGTCCAGGGCAACCTGCGCCTGGCGGTCAGCATCGCCAAGCGTTACACCTTCCGGGGCCTGAGCTTTTCCGACCTGATCCAGGAGGGCAACATCGGCCTGATGAAGGCGGTCAGCCGGTACGACTACCGGACCGGTTTTCGTTTTTCGACCTTTGCCTCGTGGTGGATTCGCCAGACCATCACCCGGGCCATTTACGACCAGTCGCGGACGATCCGGATTCCGATCCATCTGCTCGAACTGCGCGGGAAGTACTACCGGGCCTATCACGAGTTGTTGCGGGAGACGGGGCGGGAGCCGTCGCTCGGCGAGGTGGCCGGCCGGGTGGGCGTCAGCGAGGACAAGATCCGGGACATCTTGAGCCTGTCCCAGAACTCGACGTCGCTGGAAACCCCGGTGGGCGACGACGGTGACGTCCTGGCCGACTTCATCGAGAACACCGACGCCGCCTCGCCCATCGCACAGTTGGGCGAAGAGCAGCTCAAGGAACAGATCAATCAGGCCCTGGAGGCGCTGGAGGAACGGGAGAAGCGGATCCTGACGCTCCGGTTCGGGCTCGAGGGGCACCGGACCCATACCCTCGAGGAGGTCGGCCGGGAGTTTTCCCTGAGCCGGGAGCGGGTGAGGCAGATCGAGAAGAGGGCCTTGGTCCGCCTCTGGGAGTCCCATCGCCACGGCGAGTTGGGCCTGCTTCTGGAGTAGTCTTCCGGCCGTCCGGGAGACGGTCTTGGCCGGCGACGTCTTGGCCGCAAGTTCTCAGGGCGTGGTCAGGTGGTAGGCCAGGTTGTCCAGCTTGACGGTGAAGTCGACGTTTTCGACCCGCAGGCCGCCCTCGACCTGGATTTGAACCGGGGCGAAATTGAGGATGCCCCGGATGCCGATCGTCGCCAGACGGTTGGCGATGCCCTGGGCGGCCGACGGCGGCGTCGAGATGACGCCGATCTCGATGCCCGCGCCCCGGGCCACTTCTTCCAACTCATTGACGTGGTGGATCAGCAGGCCGCTGGCCAGCTTGTGGCCCACTTTTCCGGGATCGACGTCAAAGGCGGCCACGAAGTGGTAGCCCTGCTTGGCGAAATTCTCGTGGGCCACCAGGGCGCACCCCAGGTTTCCGGTACCGAAGATGCCCAGTTTCCAGGTCTTGTTCAGGCCCAGGATCTTCTTTATCTCAAAGAGCAGCTCCTTGGCGTAGTAGCCGACGCCGCGGACGCCGAACTCCCCGAAATAGGCCAAGTCCTTCCGGATCTGGGCCGGATTGACCCCGCACATGGTGGCCAGTTTTTCCGAACTGATGACCGTGGACCCCTCCCCGGTGAGTTGTTCGAGGGTGCGGGAATAGATGGACAGTCGGGTGATGGTGGCGGCGGGTATTTTGGAGAATTTCATGACTGTCCTCGACTACTTGGGCCCGGCCTATGTGAATACCGGCACATTGGGGGGCAAAATTTCGGGGCCGCCGGGACGCCCCGGCCGGCCCCGATGTTGATCTCTCAGCCCAAGAACTTGAGCGGGCTGAACACGAACAGCAGGATGATGCACACCACCAGGGCGTAGATGGCCAGGGACTCGATCATGGCCAAACCGATGAGCATGGTCACCGTGATCTTGCCGCCGGCCTCGGGGTTGCGGGCCGTGCCCTCGACGGCGCCCTTGACGGCGATGCCTTGGCCGATGCCGCACCCGAAGGCGGCGATGCCCATGCCTATACCTGTGGCCAGGGCGATGGCCAGGCCGACGGTGGTGGCCAGGCCCAGGCTGCCCTTGGCGGCCGGCGCGGCGGCCAGGGCCAGGCTGGCGACGCACAGGACGATGATCATGGCCAGCAGGGTGATCACAACCGATTTCTTGAACATTGAATTCCTCCTGAAAGATCCGCGGTTGCCTTCTTCCGATCCCCTCGAGCGGGGCTTGTAAACTTAGTGCGCCTCTTCGAGCGAGCCGGCGATGTACATCATGGTCAGCATGGTGAAGATGAAGGCCTGGACGAAGTCGGCGAACAGGAACAGGGGCATGATCGTCAGCGGGATGAAGAACTGACCGACCAGGGCGAACAAGACCAGCAGGACCAGATCCTCGGCCAGGATGTTGCCGAAGAGACGGAAGGTCAGGGACAGCACCCGGGACAGATGACCGATGATCTCGATGGGGATCATCAGCGGGGCCAGCCACCACACCGGACCCATGAAGTGCTTGATGTACTTCGGACCGTGCTTCATCAGGCCCACGGTCTGAAAGATGATGAACACGCACAGGGCCATGGCCAGGGTGGTGTTCGGGTTCGAGGTGGGGCCGAACTGGCCCGGAATCAGGCCCCAGATGTTCATGGTGAAGATGAACAGGAACAGCGTCCCGATGAGCGGGAAGTAGGGCCGGCCGTGTTCGCCCATGACGTCGACCATGAAGTCCTCGAGCCCCCCGATCATGGCCTCGAAGAAGTTCTGCCCTCCCGCGGGCACCAGCTTCAGGGTACGCGTGGCCACAAAGGCCAGGACGATCAGGACGATCATCACCAGCCAGCCATAGACCACCCAGGGGTACTTCTTGGCGAACAGTTCCAGGCCGAACCAGGAAAAGACGGTGTTCAGAAACAGGTACGGGTGCTCCATGGACTACGCGGCCTCCCTGCTCGGGTTTCTCTTGAGTCGGCTCAACAGCAACACGAACGCCCCGGCGACGACCACGCTCAGGCCGACCAGCAGACCGATCGGGTCGACGATTTTAGCGATGATCAGGGTCGCGATGACGATGGCCGTGGCCCCCAGCCGGAGGTAATAGGTCAGGATCGCCGTTCGGGTCGGGCTCGAGTGACCGGGGGTCAGGACCTTCTTGACCGTGCCCATTAAAATCTGGAAGTTGATCATGACGATCAGTCCCCCCAGGGTCACCCCCAGGGTGAACTTGAGATTCCAGGCGGCCAGACTCAGGGTCACCAGGACCCCCAGCACGATGAGGTTTACCCGCCTCATCCGGCGCATGTTTTCCACCGCCAGGGGGCGATATTCCAATTTGCCCGGCCGCTTGAACATGGCCCGTCTATTGGTCCTTTTCCCGATCGTCTCTTTGTTTCATGGCCTTTTCGGTCCGCTTGAGCAAGATGTACAGATTACGGAACCCGGCCACGATGCCGAACCCGAAGAAGATCATCATCAACCAGGGAAAGGTCCCGAACAACTCGTCCAGAAAATAGCCGATGACCAGGCCGATGACCGTGGCCAGGACCATGGCCAGGCCCATTGAACTGGCCCGGGCCAGAATCCTGAAATATTCCCTGGTTTCCGGTTTCACTCGCCCACCCCGCCACCGGCTCGACTGTCCGAGGGACTCCCTTTCCACGGGTCCGGTGGCCCCGGGCGTCGGCGCTTGTGACGGACAACACAAGTCATTAACACGGGGGACCGGGGGTGTCAATATATTTTTTGCCCCGAAGCACCCCCCTCGGGCCGCCCCGAACTCCCTGGTATTACAGGGCTGAAACCGCTTTTCGAGCCGCGTCCAGGGTCTGCTCCACGTCGGCCGGAGTGTGGGCCGCGCCGACAAAGGCCGCCTCATAGGCCGACGGGGCCAGATAGACTCCGGCCCCGAGCATGGCTCGCCAATATTTGGCGTAACGTCCGGCATCTGCCCCGGCCGCGCCCCGCCAGTCAATCACCGCGGTGTCGGTGAAGAACACGGTGAACATGGAACCGACGCGGTTGAGGGTCGCCGGCACTCCGGCGGCCTCGAATATCCGCCGCAGTTCCCGGCAGAGCCCGGCGGTGACATCCTCCAAAGACTCGTAAAAGCCGGGTCGGCTTGTGATCTCGAGCACGGCCAGGCCGGCGGCCACGGCCAGGGGGTTGCCCGACAGGGTGCCGGCCTGGTAGACGTCGCCGACCGGGGCCAGGCGGTTCATCAGTTCGGCCCGGCCGCCATAGGCCCCCACGGGCAGGCCGCCGCCGATGATCTTGCCCAGGCAGGTCAGGTCCGGGGTCACGCCGTAGCGCTCCTGGGCCCCGCCCCGGGCCACCCGGAAGCCGGTGATGACCTCGTCGAAGATGAGCAGGGACCCGGCCCGGTCGCACAGCCTTCTCAGGCCGGGCAGGAACCCGTCGGCCGGCCCGATGACGCCCATGTTCCCGGCCACCGGCTCGACGATCACCGCCGCGATCTGGTGACCGAATTGGTCCACGGCGCGCCCCACGGCGTCGGGGTCGTTATAGGGCAGGGAAACACTCAGCTTGGTCAAGGCCTCGGGCACGCCCGGCGAGGAGGGAATCCCCAGGGTGGCCAGGCCGGACCCGGCGGCGACCAGAAACGAGTCGGCGTGGCCGTGGTAGGCGCCGTCGAACTTGACGATTTTCGGCCTACCGGTCACGCCCCTGGCCAGGCGGACGGCGCTCATGGTCGCCTCGGTGCCGGAATTGACCAGGCGGACGAGGTCCACGCCCGGCACGCGGTCCACGATTTTTTGGGCCAAGGTCACCTCGGCCTCGGTGGGCGCCCCGAACGAGGTGCCGTCGGCCGCGGCCCGGGTCACGGCCTCGACCACTTCGGGGTGGGCGTGGCCGCAAATCAAGGGCCCCCAGGAGGCGACGTAATCCAGGTAGGTGTTGCCGTCAACGTCGGTGACGCGGGCGCCTTGCCCTCGGACGATGAACGGCGGGTCGCCGCCCACGGCTCGCGCGGCCCGGACCGGCGAGTTGACGCCGCCGGGGATCAGCCCCAGGGCCTGCCCCATGAGTTGTTTCGAGCGCGTCAGGTTCATCTCCCACCCCGTCTGGGCCATGGCCGGTCCCGCCGGAGCGGCCGGGCAAAGGAGCGCGGCCGGGACATGGCCCGGGCCGCCGTCAGGTTGCCTGGTTGTCCGCCTGGAAATAGCGCATGGTCGTTTTTTTCAGTTCGGCCGAAGAAAAGAGGACGAGGCGGTCCTCGAGCCCGGTTCGGGCGGCCAGCTCGGCGGCGATCCGGCGGACCTCGGCCTCGGTGGCGCCGTGAATCATGGTGTAGAGGTTGTAATCGAAATTCGGGTGGGGCCGGCGGTGGTAGCAGTGGGTGATGCGGCGGTGCGCGGCCAGGGCCGGTCCCACCTCGTCCAGCCTGGCCGGCGGGACGCGCCAGGCGACCAGGGCGTTGGCGGCGAAGCCGGAATTCTGGTGTTTGAGCGTCGCCCCGAAGCGCCGCAGAATCCCTTCGTCGGCCAGGCGTTTGATGGCGGCCACGACCTCGTCGGGGCTCAGACCGATTTCCCGGGCCAGGGCCTCGAACGGCCGCTCGGTCACGGGCAAATCATCGCCCAGGTAGTTGATGATGCGCTTATCCAGGAGATCCATGTCGGGCCAGGATAACCAATCTCCCTGGCGAGGTCAAGGCGACGGATTTGACATCGTCCCGGCGATTTGCTACAAAGCCAAAAACCCCAATTTTTCCGCATTGACGCCTGGTTGGGGGGGGCGGAACCCCCATCGGGCGGCCCCCGGGGAGCGAATGACCGTCGGCTGGGCGTCCATCCGGCCGACGGTGTCCTTGGCCGCAGGGGAGATCGATGGTGAAACAATCGGCTGTCGCCTGGCTGATCGGTCTGGGCGTGGCGACCTTTCTGGTGTGGTCGGCCGCCCCCGCGCCGGCCCAGAGCCAAACCCTGTATGGTCGAGCCAGTTGCACCTTTTCCCTGCGGGGCAGCCCGGGCTGGAAGAGCAAACGAGTCGGCGGCGTCTTGCCCGGCCAGGCGGTGACGGTCCTCAAGAAGACCGGCCGGTGGGTCAGGGTCAAGACCAGTGACGGCCAGACGGGCTGGACCCACGCCGGTTTCCTGACGCCCACTCGCCAACTGCCCCAGGTGGCCCGGTTCTGGTCCGACAAGTTCAAGGCCGCGGCCAAGAAGGTCCAGGAACTCACCGGCCGGCTCAGCGCGGCCCAAAACCAGCTGCAGGTCCAGAAGCGCCTCGTGGCCGTGACCAAGGTCCGGCTGGACAAGGTCGCCACCGAATTCACTCAGTTCAAGGCGGCCAACAAGCACTTCACCGACATCAAGGCGGCCAATGACGCCTGCCAGGCGGAGCGTAAGAAACTGACCGGCGATGTGAAGAAGTGCCGGACCAAGGCCGAGGGGACCACCCTGACCACCAACCTGAGGTGGTTTCTGGCCGGGGCCTTGGTCCTCTTTGTCGGCTGGATCATGGGCATGGCCATGGGCCGCTCCCGCCGGCGGGGACGGTCGACCTATTAAGCCCTGGAGCGGCAGTACGCTCTCTTCGCCACGGCCAATAAGATAACCCGGTCTTCCCTTTGAGAAAAAAATCGCCCGTTCGATGCCGCGGTCGAGACGGCCCGGCGACAGTGGGCCTTTCCGGGATTCATCCGACACCTGACCCCAGGGAAGGGGAGCAAGAGATGGCCGCCATCGAGGCCGCTCCGGAAACCGTCAGCCTCTCTCCCGCCACGGGCGCGATCATCGGCGTCTCGGCCCTGAACACCGCCCTGGATCTGACCCGGGCCGTGGCCCGGGCCCGGGAGGCCCAGCCGGCCTGGGCCGAGGCCCGCGTCGACCTCCGAGCCGACCACCTGCGCCGGGTGACCGACTTCATCGTCGAGCACGCCGAGGACCTGGCGGCGGTCATCTCCGTTGACAACGGCAAGACCCGGGTCGACGCCCTGGCCACCGAGGTGTTGCCGGCGGTCATGGCCGGGCGCTATTACGCCCAGAAGGCCCGGTCGTTTTTAAGGCCGAGGCGTCTGGGGGCGGGCGGCCTGCTGCTGGCCAACAAGCGGAGCCGGCTGTGGCGGGTCCCCTACGGGGTGATCGGGATCATCTCCCCCTGGAACTATCCGTTCGCCATTCCTTTCTCCGAGGTGGTCATGGGGTTACTGGCCGGCAACGCGGTCGTCCTCAAGACGGCCACCGAGACCCAGGCCGTGGGGCGCTTTCTGGAGAAGTGTTTTTCGTCCGCCGAACTGCCCGCCGGGGTTTTCAGTTATGTCAACCTGCCCGGCCGCGTCGCCGGCGAGGCCATGCTCGAGGCAGAGGTGGACAAGCTGTTCTTCACCGGCTCGGTGGCCGTGGGCAAAAAGCTCATGGCCAAGGCGGCCGAGACGCTGACGCCGGTGTCGTTGGAACTGGGCGGCAACGACGCCATGATCGTCCTCGAGGACGCCGATCTTGCCCGGGCCGCGGCCGGGGCCCTCTGGGCCGGCTTTTCCAACTGCGGCCAGTCGTGCGGCGGCGTCGAGCGGATCTACGTTTGGCGTGAGGTGTACGACGCCTTCCTGGCCGAACTGAAGCCCCGGGTCGAGCGCCTGCGCGTCGGCCCGGACGAAAACTTCGACGTCGACCTGGGGGCCATGACCACCAGCCGGCAGATGGAGACGGTTCGCCGCCACATCGACGAGGCGCTGACCCAAGGGGCGAAGATATTCGCCCAATCGGCCGCGCCCGGAGGAGACGGCAACTTCCTCCCGGCCACGGTCCTGACCGGAGTGACTCACGACATGGCCATCATGCGGGAGGAGACCTTCGGTCCGGTGATCGGGGTCATGGCCGTGGCCGACGAGGACGAGGCCGTGGCCCTGGCCAATGACTCACCTCTGGGCCTGACCGGCTCGGTCTGGTCCCGGGACCGCCGCCGGGCCGAGGCCGTCGGGCGGCGCATCCGGGCCGGGGCGATCACCATCAACGATCACCTGATGAGCCACGGCCTGCCGGCCACGCCCTGGGGCGGGTTCAAGGAGTCGGGCCTGGGCCGGACCCACGGCGCCTTGGGCTTCGACGAGATGACCGAGCCCCAGGTGATCGTCCATGACGCGTTGCCCGGGGTGAAGAAGAACCTGTGGTGGCATCCCTACTCAAAAAGGGTTTACCAAGGGCTGCTGGGGGCGCTCCAGGGATTCTACGGCCACGGGCTAGGCCGACGCCTGGGCGGGCTGCTCCGGGCCGCCCGGATCATGGGCCGTATTTTCCGTAAATGAATCGGCCGGCAGGCGCCCTGACGGCCGCGGCTCGGGGTTTGATTGTACTTCTCCTGACCTATTGGCTATACTCACCGGCAAACAATCACCATGACCGTGCAGACCAAAAACAACATTTCGGCCGGAAGACGGGTGACCATCGTCGGGGTAGTCGTCAACGCCCTGCTGGTCGTCTTCAAGCTGGTGGTGGGCCTGCTCGGCCGGAGCCAGGGCCTGGTGGCCGACGGGGTGCACTCGATCAGCGACCTGTTCACCGACGCGGTGGTCCTGGTCGGCCTGCGCTTCCGGGGCAAGAGCCCGGACGATCGCCACCATTTCGGCCACGGCCGAATCGAGACCCTGTCCTCGGCCGTGGTCGGGCTGACGCTGATCGTCGTCGCCCTGATCCTGGGCCTGCAGGCGGCGAGCAACATCCTCTCCGGCCAGGTGGCCCGGCCCGGCTGGCCGCCGCTGATCGTGGCCGCGCTGTCGATCGTCCTCAAGGAGGTCCTGTACCGCTACACGATCAAGGTCGGCCGGCGGATCAACTCCCCGGCGGTGACGGCCAACGCCTGGCACCACCGCAGCGACGCGTTGTCCTCGGTGGCGGTTCTGTTCGGAATCATCGGGGCCCGGATCGACGCCTCCCTGGCCGTGCTCGATCCTTTCGCCGCCATTCTGGTCTCGGTCCTCATCCTCAAGGTGGGCGGGGACATTACCTGGGGGACGCTCAAGGAATTCACCGACACCGCGCCGGACGGGAAAGTGAGCGACGGGATTGTGGCCTGCGCCCGGGCCGTGCCCGGGGTGACCGACATCCACGACCTCAAGGTGCGCTTGGCCGGCGGGGAGTATCAGATGGAGATCCACGTCGTGGTCGACGGCAACCTGACGGTCCGTCAGGGCCATCGCATCGCCAAGGAGGTCGAGCGGTGCCTGGTCGAGGAAATCGACGCCATGGGCTCGGTCATCGTCCACATCGATCCCTCCAAGGACGACGACCCGTCAGACGCCGACCGCCCCTCCAGCCCGCCGCCCCCTCCCGGTGGCGGCCGATGAATCGGGAAGATATATTTAGGTTATTCCTTGACCCTTTCCCGAACATCGCCAGGAGGGGAGAAACATGAAGGATCAGGACCGCTCGTCGTCCGGCCTGAGCCGCCGTGGATTTATGGCCATCGCCGGGGCGGGGGCCATCGTCGGCGCCGGGGCCCTGGCCGGGGCGCCGCGCGCCGAGGCCAAGCTGGCCTTGCCCCGGTTGCCCTATGCGCCCGGGGCGTTGGAGCCCTATATCTCGGCCCGGACCATCGGCTTCCACCACGGCAAGCACCACGCCGCCTACGTCGCCAACACCAACCGGATCGCCCGGGCCATGGGGCTGTCACGAAAATCCCTGACCGAACTGGTCATGATCTCGGGGCGGGACCCGAAAAAGAAGGCCCTGTTCAACAACGCCGCCCAGGCCTGGAACCACGCCTTTTACTGGCAAAGCATGAAGCCGGGCGGGGGCGGCGCGCCCCAGGGGAAGTTGGCCCAAAGGATAAAGGCCGCCTTCGGATCGATCGAGGCCTTTAAAAAGACGTTCGCCGTCGCCGCGGCCGGCCAGTTCGGCAGCGGGTGGGCCTGGCTGGTCCTGGACGGCGGTAAGCTCAAAGTGAGGGCCACGGCCAACGCCGACACGCCGCTGACTCAGGGACAGCGGCCGCTGTTGACCATCGACGTCTGGGAGCACGCCTACTACCTGGACTACCAGAACCGGCGGGCCGACTACATCAAGAGCTTCCTCGACCGCCTCGTCAACTGGGACTTCGCCGCTCGGAATTTGTCCGGGTCGTAGTCAATTGGCCGCGCCCGTCGGCCGCCATTTTTCAGGAGCGAGCGATGACCCAGGACATAAAATCGCCGGGCGACATTCTCCGGATATCGGGCGGCTACTGGGCCGCCTGCGCCCTGCAGGCCGGCGTGGTCTTGAATGTGTTCACCCTGATTGGGGACGCCGCCCTGACCGCCGAGGAGGTGGCGGCCAAGGCCGAGGCCGACCCTCGGGCCATGGGCATGCTCCTCGGGGCCCTGACCGCCCTGGGTCTGCTGGTCAAGGAGGGCGACCGATACTCCCTGACCCCCGGGTCCCGGGAATTTCTCACGAAAAACTCGCCGGGCTACGTGGGCCATATCATCACGCATCACCACCACCTCGTTCCCTCCTGGGCCCGGCTGCCCGAGGCGATCAAGACCGGGGGGCCGGTGCGCTCCCGGGTCGTGGGCGAGGACGAGTGGCGGGAGAGTTTTTTGCTCGGCATGTTCAACATGGCCATGGCCATCGCCCCGGGCCTGTCCCGGCGACTGGACCTCTCCGGCCGGCGACGTCTGTTGGACCTGGGCGGCGGCCCGGGGACCTATGCCATCCACTTCTGCCTGGCCAACCCGGACCTGCGGGCCACCGTTTTCGATCTGCCCCAGAGCGAACCGGTCTTTCGGGGCACGGTCGAGCGCTTCGGCGTCGGCGACCGGGTGGACTTCCAGGGCGGCGACTACCTCGAGGGCGAGATTGACGGGCCCTTTGACGTGGCCTGGCTGTCCCAGATCCTGCACGGGGAGAATGTCGCCGGGTGCGCCCTGATCATCGACCGGGTGGTCCGGGCCCTGGAACCGGGCGGCACGATCCTGGTCCACGAGTTCGTCCTCGACGACGCCCGGGACGGCCCGGTGTTCCCGGCCCTGTTTTCGCTGAACATGCTGCTGGGCACCGACGGCGGCCGGGCCTACACCGAGTCCGAGATCAAGGCCATGCTGAGCGCGGCCGGGGTCAAGGATGTCCGTCGTCTGGATTTTGTTGGTCCCAATGACAGCGCGATCATCGCCGGGGCGGTCTGACCGACCCGGGCGGCGCCCGGTGACTTTTCGGATCAGCCGACGGTCATGAAGGTGGCGGCCGGTCCGGCCTTGTTCGATCCCCACTCTCGTGGGCGTGAGGACACGCTTCCCTCTGAGCCCGGAAATATTAGCTCCGATTCCGGCGTCGGTCGGCGGCTTGACAGGGCCGCGAGGCCGGTGTTAGCGTCGGGCCATCCACCAGAAGTTCGAGGCCGACCATGAACTACGAAGCCGTCATCGGGCTGGAGGTCCACGCCCAGCTCCTGACCGACTCGAAAATATTCTGCGGCTGTTCGACCCGGTTCGGGGCCGAGCCCAACACCCACGTCTGTCCGGTGTGCATGGGACATCCCGGGGTGCTGCCCGTCCTCAACCGAAAGGTGGTCGAGTACGCCCTGAAGACGGCCGTGGCCGTGGACTGCCGGGTCGCCGAGCGCTCGATCTTCGCCCGCAAGAATTATTTCTATCCCGATCTGCCCAAGGGCTACCAGATCAGCCAGTACGAGGCGCCCCTGGCCGAGCACGGCCGGGTCCAGATCGAGGTCGACGGCCGGACCAGGACCATCGGCCTCACCCGCATCCACGTCGAGGAGGACGCCGGCAAGCTGATCCACGATTCCCGTTTGCCCAAGTCCTACGTCGATCTCAACCGGACCGGCGTGCCGCTGATCGAGATCGTCTCCGAGCCGGACATCCGCAGCCCGGAGGAGGCCTCGGCCTACCTCAAGAGACTGCGGGACATCCTGGTCTACCTCGAGGTCTGCGACGGCAACATGGAGGAGGGCAGCTTTCGCTGCGACGCCAACGTCTCGATCCGGCCCGTCGGGGACGAAAAGTTCGGGACGCGGACCGAACTGAAGAACATGAACAGCTTCCGGGGCGTGCAGCGGGCCCTGGAGTACGAGATCAGGCGGCAGGCCGGAGTTCTGGACAGCGGGGGGGAGGTGGTCCAGGAAACGCGGCTGTGGGACGTGGGCCAGGAGACAACCACCTCCATGCGCGGCAAGGAGGAGGCCCATGACTACCGCTACTTTCCCGACCCGGACCTGGTACCGCTGGTCGTGGACCGGGAGTGGGTCGAGCGGCTCCGGGCCGATCTGCCCGAGCTGCCGGCGGCCAAGAAGGCCCGGTTCATGGCCGACTACGGCCTGACGGCCTACGACGCCGAGGTGCTGACCGACTCCCGGCCCTTGGCCGACTACTACGAGCGGGCCGTGGCCGCGCACGGCAATCCCAAGGCCGTGGCCAACTGGGTGATGAACGACCTGCTGGGCGCCCTCAACGACCAAGGTCTGGACATCCGCCACAGCCCGGTCACGCCGGACAACATGGCCGGCCTGGTCAAACTGATTGACGACGGCCGGATCTCGGGCAAGATCGCCAAGAAGATCTTCGAGGACATGGTCGCCACCGGCCAGAGTCCGGCCGACATCGTCAGCCAAAAGGGTCTGGTCCAGGTGTCCGACGAGGACGAGTTGTCGAACATCATCGACGAGATCTTGGCCGCCCATCCCAAGGAGGTCGAGCAGTACCGGGGCGGCAAGAAGAAACTCTTGGGCTTCTTCGTCGGTCAGGTGATG
The DNA here is from genome assembly GCA_018812395.1 of Pseudomonadota bacterium. Lineage (GTDB taxonomy): Bacteria > Desulfobacterota > Desulfarculia > Desulfarculales > JAHJDS01 > JAHJDS01. The sequence continues at coordinate 7,395 of JAHJDS010000425.1, read as the reverse complement.
AAGCGGACCAAGGGCCAGGCCAACCCCCAGGTAGCAAATGAGATTCTGGCCAAAAAACTGGGCGGGTGAGACATGTGGCGGACCATCTATTGGGAAGACGGCGCCTGCGTCATGATCGATCAGCGCAAGCTGCCCCGGCAAGTAAAATACAACCGCTACCGGTCCCTGCCCCGGGTGATCGAGGCCATCCGGAACATGGTCATCCGGGGCGCGCCGGCCATCGGCTGCGCCGCGGCCTACGGCATGTACCTCGGGGCCCGCTCGATCCGGACCTCGGACCTGGACGCGTTCCGCCGCCGCTTCGACGAGAAGTGCGGCCAGATGAACGCCGCCCGGCCCACGGCGGTCAACCTGGCCTGGGCCGTGGACCGGATGCGGGCCCTGGCCCATGACGACCAGTGGACCTCAGTGGCCGATCTGAAGGACGCCCTGTTAAACGAGGCCCACACCATCACGGCCGAAGACGAGGCGATTTGCCGTCAGTTGGGCAAAAACGGCGCGGCCTTGCTCCGCGACGGATCGAGAGTCCTGACCCACTGCAACGCCGGGGCCCTGGCCACGGCCGGCTACGGCACCGCCCTGGGCGTCATCCGGGCGGCCGTCGAGGCCGGCAAACGGATCGAGGTCCTGGCCGACGAGACCCGGCCCTTTTTGCAGGGGCTCCGGCTGACCGCCTGGGAACTCATGGCCGACTCCATACCGGTCACGGTCATCACCGACTCCATGGCCGGGGCGCTGATGGCCCGAGAGCGGATCGACGCCGTGGTCGTCGGGGCGGACCGGATCGCGGCCAACGGCGACGTGGCCAACAAGATCGGCACCTACTCGGTGGCCGTCCTGGCCCGGTATCACAAGATTCCACTCTACGTGGCCGCGCCCATGTCCACCGTGGACTTCCGGACGCCCACCGGCCAAGGCATCCCCATCGAACAGCGCGACCCGAGCGAGGTCCTGGGCTGCGGCGGGCGGCGGCTGGGGCCGGACGAGGCCCGGGCACTCAACCCGGCCTTTGACGTCACGCCGCACCGGCTGGTGGCGGCCATCATCACCGAGCAGGGGGTGGCCCGGCCGCCGTACAAGAAATCGCTGGCCGCCATGATCGATTGAGATCCGCCACGACTGTCCCATCGGGGGGAAGGGCATGATTCGGGTGGTCCGGGCGTCAACCGTTCTCTGGATAATGACGATGGTTCTGGGCGCGGCGGCCTGCCTCCAACTGCCTCACACCAGCCGGGACGACCCGACCACGGATTACCGGTACAAGGGGATCATCGCCGCCGCGGCCCAAGGGAACATGCGCTGGGTTCAGGCCATCCTGTCCCGCGATCCCAAGGCGGTGGACGACGTCACCCCCCGCCGGGGCTTGACCGCCTTGCACGTGGCCTGCATGAGTTGTTACCCCCGGCACATCGAGATAGCCAGGCTGCTCCTCCGCTTCGGCAGTCCGATAGACCGCCCCTGCGACGACGGCTCGACGCCCCTGCACTATGCGGCCCGATACTGCTGCGTGGACATGGTCACCTTTCTGGTGGCCAACAACGCCTCCGTCCTGGCGGTCAACCATGATGAGCGTACGCCCATTCAAGAGACCGTCCGGCGACTCGTCGCCCAGCATCGCCTTACTTCGACGGAGACGGGCCTGAAACGACGCTGTCGGGCGGTGATTCGATTACTGATCGACCACTACCGTGGACGCGGGACTCGGTAGGCCCCGGCGTGTCCGGCGCCCATCGCCGATCGATCCCATCCAGAACCACCCTGTTCATTCCTCCGGACGGGAGCGGCCTCGCTCGGCCATGAAAGCCACCGTCCGGATGGCGGCCAGCATCGAGCCGGGATCGGCCCGGCCGGCGCCGGCGATGTCCAGGGCCGTGCCGTGATCGACCGAGGTCCGGGGGAAGGGCAGGCCCAGGGTGACGTTGACCGCGTCGTGGAAGTGAAGCAGTTTGAGGGGGATCAGCCCCTGGTCGTGGTACATGGCCACCACGGCGTCGAACTCGCCCGCCGCGGCCCGGAAAAACACCGTGTCCGGGGGCAGGGGGCCGACGGCGTCCAGGCCGGATCGGCGCGCCGCCTCGATCGCCGGGGCGATGATCCGCGCCTCCTCGTCGCCGAACAGCCCAGCCTCGCCGGCGTGGGGATTGAGCCCGGCCACGCCCAGCCGGGGTCTGAGGTATCCGAACCAGCGGCCCAGTTCCCGACCGAAAAGGATGATGGTGTCCCGGAGTTCGGGAGTGGTCAGCAGGCCGGGCACGTCTTTGAGCGGGTGGTGGATGGTCGCCAAGGCCACCTTGAGCCTGTCGCCGGCCAGCATCATCACCACCCGGTCCACGCCGGTCAGCTTTTGAAGCCGGGTCGTATGACCGGTGGCCTCGACCCCGGCCGCGGCCCAGGCCTCCTTTTGAATCGGCCCGGTGACCAGGGCGTCCAGGCGGCCGTTTCGAGCCAGATCCACGGCCGCGGCAAAGTAGGCGGCCGAGGCCCGGCCGGTCAGGGCCGACCATTGGCCAAAGGCGACCTGGTCCGGGTCCATCTCGACCGGGTCGAGGACGACCACCGTCCCGGGCGGGGTCGGCTCGGAGGGCGGTTCGGCCGCGGTCCGGACCGTCAGTTCCACCCCGCACACCGACGCCCCCCGCCTGAGAATCGCCGGATCGCCGATGACCACCGGCCGGCCGACTCGGTGCGGCTCGCCGGTGGCCAGGGCCCGGGCCAGCACCTCGGGACCGATCCCGGCCGGGTCGCCCAGGGTAATGCCGACCAATGGCTTGTGGCGGTCCATGGTCAAAGACTCTCTGCTCGAGGGTGCGCTCCATAGTAGTTGGCCGGGGCGCGGGATGTCAATTCGTCACCCTTTTGGGAATTTTTTTCCGGATTTCGAAAAAGGCCGCTTCCGTCGGGCCGAGCCCTGTTTGTCGCAAATTCAACCAAAACAGAAGGATAGGAGAAGAGGTCCCCGGGCGGTCGGTCATCGGTATGAAAATTGCCTCTTAAATAGTCATCGGCCCGCCTAATGGGGGTCCGGCCGAAACTTGAGGAGTGCCACACCAAAGGGGGTGGGCCATGGAAGTCTACATCGCCATCGTCGGCTTGTCCCTTTTCGGGCTGATTGGGGCCGTTATCTGGGCCGTTCTTCAGGAACGGCGCGATCAGGCCCGCTGGGTTAGATTCTATCGCGATTCCGGGAAGTTCAGAGCAATAAAAAGTCCGGTTGGCCCGGTCCGGTCAAAACCCGTCCGCCGGCCGGTGACCGTTGTCCGCATCGATCCGCTGGAGCTGGAGCTGCTTCTGGAGCCGCCCGAGGAGGCCTGGCTGGCCCCGGGCGAGGAGGTCGCCCCGACAAACCCTCAGCCGGCCCGCCACCGGCCCGTTCCCGCCGGCTGGCACCAGGCCGGCCTCTGACCCCGCCGCCCGAATAACTACCTGAAAGTCCTGACCGACCAGGCCCGGCCATCGGTGATGAAGGTCACGGCCCCGTGGCGGTCCGTCCGAAACACCCGGGCGCCCGCCATCGCGGCCCGGGCCAGGACCGCGGGGTGGGGATGGCCGTACCGGTTCATGAATCCGGCCGAAAAGACGATCACCTTCGGCCGGATTTTCCTGAGGAATCGGGCCGTGTTGGATCGCCGGGCCCCGTGGTGGACTCCCACCATGAACTGGGCGGCCCCGGGGGTCCGCCCCCGGGCCAGTCGCCTCTCGACCCCGGGTCCGATGTCTCCGGGAAAAAGAAGGCTGACTTGACCGTAACTGATACGGATTACGAATGAATTGTTGTTGAGTCCGGCCGAGGAGGCCCGGCTCGGAAAGCCAGGCGGGGGGTGCCGGATCTCGACCCTGACCGGCCCCCAGGACAAACGACGGGGCAGATCCCGCCTGGTGCGGAGTCTGGCCCCCGAATTTTTGACGGCCGTCAAAAATTTTGCCAGCCGGGGTTAGGCGGGTGCTGGCCGTTGATCCAGACCTGGCGCGGCCGGAAGTGCCTGACGACAAAGGTCAAACCCCCAAAATGGTCCACCTGGGGGTGGGTGTTGATGACCACCGCCACCCGGGCGACCCGTTTTTTCCAGAGGAAAGGGGCCACCAGGTTTTGTCCGGTGTCAAAATCCCACCACCCGACCCCTCCGCCGTCGATAATCACCCAGCGACCGTCCGGCAACCGGAGGGCCGCGGCCGAGCCCTGGCCCACGTCCAGGACGTGGACCTGAAGCCGGCGGTCGAACCGGGGGGCGATCAGCCACCAGGCCGCGTCCGCGGCCGCGAGCGCCAGGACCGCCACGATTACCACCCGGGCCCATTTCCGATACCTGATAAACACCAGACACCACACCCCGGCCCAAAAAAGGATCATCTCGACCGCGGTGGGTTTGATGATCCAGGTCCAGGCCAGGGGCACCTCGGCCAGCCGGGAATTGATATCAATGGCCGCGCCCAGGAAACCGCCGCCGAGCTGGAGCAGCCATCCACCTAAGGTTGAGGACAGGGGCAGGATGGCCAGGGCCAACAGGCCGACGGGCAGGGCGATAAAGGCCACCAGCGGGGTGACGATCAGGTTGGCCGGCAGGCTGATGAAGCTCAGGCGGTGGAAGTGCCAGGCGATCAGGGGCAGGGTGGCCAGCGAGGCGGCCAGGGAGACCGCCACCCATCCCCACCCCACCCGGCCGATCCGGGCCCAAAAAGACGGCGGCCGGTGCCGGCCGGGGCGGCGCGGGAAGGCCAGTCCGTACAGGGGCCGGTACACCGCGATGATCCCGGCCACGGCGCAGAAGCTCAGTTGAAACGAGGCCTCGTAAACGGCCCCCGGCTGGAGGATCAGGATCACCAGGGCCGCCAGGGCCAGGGCCGAGAAGAGGTCCCGCCCCCGACCGAACACCCAGGCCGCCACCAGGGCCGAGACCATGATCAGCGCCCTGACGGTGGGGATGGACCCGCCGCTCAACAGGGCGTAGGCCGCGGCCACCGGCAAGGCCAGGGCCAGGGCCAGGGTCGGGGCTGAGTGCGACCTGGTCACGCCCGGGATTTGCCTCAAGATCAGAAAAAAGACGAAAAACACCGCCCCCGTCACCAGCCCCAGGTGGAGGCCGGAGATGGCCAGCAGGTGGGCCACGCCGGTTTGGGCGAAGCGGTCGTACTCGTCCCGGGACAGCAGGCGGCGTTGGCCGAGCAGCAGGGCCAGATACAGGGACGCCCGGGTCGAGACGAGACGGGTCGATCCCGGGCGGTCGATCTCGGCCCGCCATTTCCGCCACACCCGGGCCGGATAGCGCCACGGGGCGCCGTGGCCCGGGGCCCCGACCATCCGGCGCACGGCCCGGGACATTGCGGTCCGGTACTGGCCGTCAGGGGGCGGCAGGTTGCCGGTGACGGCCGCCGCGGCCGCGGTTCTGAGTCGGTGACACCAGGCCAGGACCCTGAGCCAGGGTCCGCCCCGGCCCCGGCCGATGATCCGCAGGTCCGCGTCCGTTTTGATGAATCCCCGGACGAAGACCCCGCGCCGGGCCATGTAGGCCGCGTAGTCGAAGCCCCCCGGATTGGCGAAGAAGTGAATCGGTTTGAGCCGGGTGGTCAGGGCCACCAGGTCGCCCGGGGCCACCCGGGGCGAGAGGCGACCCATGGTCAGGCGGATTCGACCGCGGGCCCCTCGGCCGTTGGCCGACATGGTCCGCAGGAAAAGGACCGAAGACCGGAGCCCGGGCTGGGGCGTCCGGTCCACCAGGCCGACCAGGTTGATCCTGGTGCGGCCGTCGGCCAGGCGCAGGACGTGGTCGGCGGGTAAGCGAGCGGCGGATGGGGGCAGGCCCAGGATCAGCCCCAAAAACGCGATGGCCCCGGCCCCGGCGGCCAGCCACCCCGGTGCGCGGCGCCAGAACAGTCCGCCGGCCGCCAGGGCCAGGAGACCCGAGAGCGCCGCGCCGATCCACGGCAACAGGTCGATGACCGGGGCCGACACCAGCCCCAGCCCGTAGGCGACGACCAGGACCAGCAGGGGCCGGCCAAAGACGTGCCTTCGCCACCTTAACAGCCGGCCGTCGGAGGCCAGGGGTTGGCGATCGGTCGGCTCTAAGAGGTCAGTCAAGCTGTTCGGGGCCTGGCCAGGGTTCACGGTCGGGCGTCAAGGATTCTTTCAACAGGGCCGTTCGGGTGGTTCAAACGGCCCGATCCGGACGGTGGTGGCGGCCGGGTCCGGGCCGACTTATTGCTTGACCCGCCTGATGCGGGCGCCCAGTCGGCGCAGTTTGCGGTCGATGCGCTCGTATCCCCGGTCCAGGTGGTAGACCCGGTTGATCTCGGTGGTGTTCTTGGCCGCCAGCCCGGCCAGCACCAGCGAGGCCGAGGCCCGAAGATCGGTGGCCATGACCGGAGCGCCGAGGAGCCGTTTCACGCCGGTGACCACGGCCTGGCCGCCGTCGACGCCGACCTCGGCCCCCATGCGCCGGAGTTCCGAGACGTGCATGAACCGGTTCTCGAAGATGGTCTCCTTGATGACGCTGGTGCCTTCGGCCAGGGTCATCAGGGCCATGAACTGGGCCTGCATGTCCGTGGCGAAGCCGGGGTAGGGCATGGTCACCAGATCGGCGGCAATCGGTCTGTCCGGGCCGGTGACGGTGACCGAAGATTCGTTGACCTCGAACCGGAGTCCGGTCTGGGCGAGCTTGTCCATGACCGAGCCCAGGGCGAAGGTCGGACAGTGGTTGATGGTCACCCGCCCGCCGGTGATGCCGGCGGCGACCATCAGGGTCCCGGCCTCGATGCGGTCGGGCATGACCCGGTATTGGGCGGGCTGGAGGGCGTCGACGCCCTCGACGACGATGGCGTCCGTGCCCAGGCCGTCGATCCTGGCCCCCATCTGGACGAGCATCCGGCCCAGATCCACCACCTCGGGCTCCCGGGCGGCGTTGCGGATGACGGTCGTGCCCTTGGCCAGGGTGGCGGCCATGAGCAGATTTTCGGTGCCGGTGACGGTCACCTTGTCGCAGGTGAAGTCAACCCCCCGGAGACGGCGGCAGCGGGCCTCGACGTAACCCTTGACCAGACTGATCCGGGCCCCCATCTTCTCCAGGCCGGCCAAGTGGATGTCGATCGGACGGGCCCCGATGGCGCATCCGCCGGGCAGGGACACCCGGGCCCGGTGGTGCCGGGCTAAAAGCGGCCCCAGGACCAGGATCGAGGCCCGCATGGTCTTGACCAGATCATAGGGCGCCTCGCACAGATCGGTCGCGCTTGTCTGGAGGGTCAGGTTCCCGTCTGGCGGACCTTGGGCCGGCTTCTGCTTCACCCCCAGGATTCCCAACAGCCGGCCCATGGTCTTGATGTCCCTCAAGTCGGGCACGCCACGGAGGGTGCAGGGCTGGTCGGTCAGCAGGCTGGCGGTCATGATCGGCAGGGCCGAGTTCTTGG